>JAURXC010000305.1 GCA_030654645.1 Deltaproteobacteria bacterium
AATATGAATTATGAAGTATGAATTGCAGTCTTTCATGATTCATACGTCATAATTGCTTTACGCTTTCAGCATGATAAAGCCCATCTGCCGGCCGGCGTCATCCTTGTCGCGGCGATAGGAGAAGAACAGTTCGCTGTGGCAGCAGACGCACTGGTCGGAAAGCTGCACCGCTCCGGCCGGAACTCCGGCCAGCAGAAGCAGCTCGCGGTTGGCCGCGGCCAGATCCAGCTTCCATTTTCCTTCGCCGCTCAACTCGGCAAACTCAGCCCAGGCGATTCCGCCCTGCACGAAGGCCTGCTTGACCGGGCCGTCAACCTCGTAGCAGCACTTCTGGATACAGGGGCCGATGGCGGCCTGCAACCCGCCCGGATCGCAACCGAATTCCGATTGCATGCCGGCCACGACCTTGGACACCAGCTTGCCGGCGGTGCCCTTCCATCCGGCGTGAACGGCCGCGATCACCCCTTTCTCCGGATCGCACAAAAGGATCGGCACGCAGTCGGCCACACAGACGCCGATCATCACCTGCGGCTGGTTGGTGATAACCGCGTCGCCCTCAACTGACAGGAAATGGCTGTAATCCTCGTTGGGCTCGTTGATCACCAGTATATCGACACCATGTACCTGTTTGGGCGTTACCAGAGCATCCTGATCGACACCGAAGGCGCGGGCCAGCAGGCTGCGGTTGCCCTCGACGTTCGATTGCTGATCCGGGGTGTTAATGCCCAGGTTGAGAGAATTGTAGGGAGGTCGCGAAACCCCTTCATGGCGGGAGGTAAAACCCTGGGTCGAGCAGGGGCTGCCCGTAAAATCCACCGCCAGGTACTGAATGCGGTCTATTCGCTTGATCTGCATCTTGATTCCTCCGAAACCCGCTAAACGGGTCTGTTGTTAAACTTGGCAGGCTGCTGAAAATCCTTTTGCCTTATTGACTATTTTAGGCTTTACTACCGTTGCGGCGTTGACGCCAGACATAGACCGCCACCAGAACCATACTGAACAGCAGCACCCAGACCAGCGCCTTGTGGGAATACTGCATGATCAGCTGCTGGTTCTCGCCGATGGCGTAGCCGATCAAGGTCAGGATCGTGCACCAGATGCCGGCGCCCATCAATGTATAGAGCGAGAACTTGAGATGATTCATTCCGGCTAGTCCGGCCGGGATCGAAATCAGGTGGCGGACCACCGGCAGCAGCCGTCCGATGAAGGTCGAGATTTCGCCATGCTTCAGAAAGAACTTTTCGACCCGCTCGAATTTGTCGGGCGGAATCAGCACGTATTTGCCGTACTTGAGGATCAGCGGCCTCCCCAGGTAATGGGAGGCAAAGTAGTTGGCATAGGCCCCGACCAAGCTGCCGACGGTGCCGCACAGTATGGCGACGGCCATGTTCATTTTCCCCTGGTAGGCCAGATAGCCGGCCGGCGGCATCACCAGTTCACTCGGCACCGGGATGATCGAGCTCTCCATCGCCATCAGCAGAAATATGCCGGGGTAACCCATGGCTCCGATCGTGTCGAGCAGCCACTGGACAATCGTGTGCATTATCAATATCTCCTTGTCAATTATCGAACGGTCACAGTTTATAACCCATATAACCGCTTCGGGCAACAACGGATAGGACTCGTATGAACGAAAAACCGTATACCATCATCGATCGCCTGCGCCGGGAAGTGCTGACCGGCGACGGCGCCATCGGCACCATGCTCTATGCGAAAGGGGTCGGGCTCGACAGCAACTTCGAACACCTGAACCTGGTCCGCCCGGCGCTGGTCAGAGAACTGGCCGGCGAATACGCCGCCGCCGGCGCGCAGGTGATCGAGACCAACACCTTCGGAGCCAACTACACCAAACTGTCCGCCATCGGATTGGGGCACAAGGTGGTCGAGATCAACCTGGCCGGCGCGGCAATCGCCCGCCAGGCGGCCGCCGGCCGGGACATCCTGGTGGCCGGCTCGGTGGGGCCGCTGGTACAGATCAAGGGCGACGACCGGGAGCTGTCCCGTGACGAGATGGAAGCGGTCTTTCGCGTGCAGTGCAACGCACTGGCCGAGGGGGGCGTAGATCTGCTGCTGCTGGAGACCTTTTCTTCCCTGGAGCAGCTGCAGGCGGCGCTTTGTGCCGCGCGCGGCTGCGGCCTGCCGGTCAGCACCTCAATGGCCTTCATGGAGGGGGGGCGCAGCGCCGACGGCACATCGGTGGAGCGTTTCTGCGGGGCGATGGAAGCGGCCGGAGCCGACATCATCGGCGCCAACTGCGGCGCCGGCCCGCTGGAACTTCTCAAGGTAATCAAGCGCCTGGCCATGCTGACCGACAGGCCGATCAGCGCCTACGCCAACAGCGGCTTCCCCGAGTATCGCGACGGACGCTATATCTACCGCGCCACCCCGGAGTATTTTGCCGGCATGGCGGCCGAGATGGCGGCGGCAGGAGCGAACCTGCTGGGAGGCTGCTGCGGCACGACGCCCGAGCATATCGCGGCGATTGCCCGAAGGATCGGCGGCGCCACACCCGCCGCCAGGAGCAGGATTCCGCACATCACCGTTTCCGAGCCGGTCGAGGAAACACGCCAGGCGGCCTCCTTTCTGGACTGCTGGGGCGCCCGCAAGGTGATCACCGTCGAACTGGACCCGCCCAAGGGGACCGATTGCAGCCGGATCATCGCCGGCAGCCGACGCCTGAAGCAGGCCGGGGCCGACGCGATCAACCTGGCCGAGAATCCGCTGGCGCGGCCGCGCATGGGCAACATCGCCCTGGGCAGCGTCATCCAGCGTGAAGTCGGCATCGAAGTCATCGTGCATGTCACCGGCCGCGACCGCAACCTGATCGGCATGCAGTCAGACCTGATGGGGGCCAGCCTGCTGGGCATCCGCTCGATTCTGGCGGTAACCGGAGACCCGGCCACGATGGGTGACCACGCCGGCGCAAAATCGGTTTTCGACCTGCACTCCTTTACCCTGATCAAGCTGTTGAGCGACATGAACCGGGGGGTAAATGCGATCGGCAACCCGATCGGCGAAGGGACCGGCTTCACGATCGGCGCCGCCTTCAACCCCAACACCCGCAACATGGCGGTCCAGGCCGAGCGGCTGCGCAGGAAAGTCGCCAACGGCGCCCGTTTCACCCAGACCCAGCCGATCTACGACCCGGCCATCCTGTTCGAGGCGCTGGAGGCGACCCGCGACTGCGGCATCCCCTTCCTGCCAGGCATCATGCCGCTGGTCAGCGAACGCAACGCCGAATACCTGAACAACGAAGTGCCGGGTATCACGGTGCCGGACGCGGTCCGCGCCCGCATGAAGGGGCTGGAGAAAGAGGCCGGCGCGCGGGAAGGGCTGGCGATCGCAAAAGAGTTCATCGACGCGACCATCGGCGCGGTGGGGGGCTATTACCTGATCCCCCCTTTCGGCAAGCACGAGCTGGCCGAGGAATTGATCAGACATATCAAGCAGCGTGAGAGGGAACAACAATGACAGTTTGGATAAAAAGGGTATTACTGCTGGCCGTCTGCCTGACGATGACCGCCTGCGTTTCCGAGATGGGACTACGCGAGGAGTTCGAGAAGAGCATGCGGGCCTACAATCGCATGCTGCGCTGGCAGGAGGTTGAAAATGCCGGCATGACCTATATCGATAAAGAGCAACGCGACGAGTTCATGCACAACGCCGAATCGCTCAGGAGGAGGGGGGTCACGCTGACCGACTTCCGCATCCTGACCTTCGAATGCCTGCCGGACAAGAAAACCGGCGACGTGGTGGCTGAATTCGACTACTTCATCCTCCCCTCCAACCGCATCCGGACCGTGACCTACCGCCAGGAGTGGGTTTACCAGGACCTGTTCAAAAGCTGGAAGCTCAAGAGCGGGCTGCCCCCCTTCGAGTAGCGGGCGATGGAGACTTTAGCCCGGCAGATAAACGCTTTTTCCGGTTACCTGGAAACCGAGCGCAATGTGTCGCCGCATACTCTGGCGGCCTATAACAGCGATCTGGCGCAGTGGCTGGCGTTTGTCCGCTCAGAAAAAGGGGATGCCGTCTCCGCAGGGGATATCGACCATCTGCTGCTGCGACGCTATCTGGCCGGACTGTCAAAAACCACCAAAAAGAGTTCGATCGGCAGGAAGCTGGCCGCCATCCGCTCCTTCTTCCGCTTCCTGCTGCGACGCGGCATGATCACCAAAAACCCGGCCGAGCTGATCGCCACCCCCAAAAAGGAGCAGCGGCTGCCGTTTCACCTGGATATCGACCAGGCCACCAGCCTGATGGAGGCGCCGGACGAGGAGCAGCCGCACGCCCGGCGCGACCGCGCCATCCTGGAACTGCTCTATTCCAGCGGACTGCGGGTTTCGGAACTGACCGGGCTGAATATCGGCGAGATCGACCTGACAAGCGGTATGGTACGGGTGATGGGCAAGGGGGGCAAGGAGCGCATCGTCCCGGTCGGCAGCCGCGCCCTGGAAGCGCTGCAGGCCTACCTGGAAGAACGGTCCGACGCGCAGAACAGGGCAGCGCTTTTTCTCAACACCCGCGGACAGAGGATCAACCGCCGCAGCGTGGCCCGCATCGTTGATGCCCATGTGCTGCGCATTGCAGCCTTCAAACGGATTTCGCCGCACACGCTGCGGCACACCTTCGCCACCCACATGCTGGAGGGGGGCGCCGACCTGCGCGCGATCCAGGAGCTTTTGGGGCACGCCTCGCTCTCCACCACCCAGAAATACACCCACGTCAGCATCGACCGCCTGATGGAGGTCTACGACAAGGCCCATCCCAAGGCGCATACCGTGGACGGGGAATGACCCGCCCATTTTTTCTTTGCCTACCTCAGCCGATTGCTAGTAGTATATTCCGGTTTTATAATTCAACTCTGCGGATACCCAAGCACACATGGAAGAACCCAAAAAAGACAAATTGATCAAGGAACTGCAGGGAATGGCGCTGGGAGCGGTCGGTGTATTTTTCATGCTGGCCTTTCTGACCTATAATACCGGCGATGTTTCCTGGAACAGCTACTCCAACGAGGGCAGTATTCACAACCTGGGAGGACGTCTCGGCGCCCAGGTGGCCGACCTGTTTTTCAGCGGTTTCGGTCTGGCTTCCTACCTGATCCCGCTGGCGCTGTTGTACATGTCCTATACCCTGTTCCGCTTCAAGGAGATTCGGCTGCGCTCCTACAAGCTGATAGCCTCAGCCGGTTTGTTGTTCTCGCTGGCGACCCTGTTCGCCTTTTTCCGGGACAAGACCTCTCTGTTTGAACAGCAGGTGCCGACCGGCGGACTGGTGGGTGTGGTCACGGCTCATTTCCTGAAGAGCACGGTCGGCACGGCCGGTGCGCTGCTGCTGCTGTTGCCGCTTCTGGCGGCCTGCATCATGATCCTGGCGCACTTCTCCTTCGTGCTGTTTGCCGGCTGGTGGCTGGAAAACCTCAAGCACAAACTGGCTGCCTGGCAGGAACGCCGCAGCCATGATCGCGAGGAGAAAGAAAAGCAGAACGCCAAGAAGGAAGGGCTGCCGGCCGCGGCCGCCTCAAGCGGACCGGTCATCAAGCCGGCCGCCGCGCCTCCGCCGCGTCCCAACCTGATCAAGAAGGAAAAGGAGAAGAAAAAAGAGGACGCCAAAACCGCGGCGGTTCAGGAAACCTTCGAGTTCATCAAGGCCGAGGGGAATTTCCACACCCCCCCCTTCTCGCTGCTGGATATTCCCCCCGCCACCGAGAAGACCCTCGACCGCGACGCGCTGACCTTGAATGCGCGCCTGCTGGAGAAGAAGCTCAAGGATTACAACATCGACGGTGAGGTGGTGGAAATCTGCCCCGGCCCGGTGATCACGATGTATGAATTCTCTCCGGCGCCGGGAATCAAGATCAGCCGGATTGCCGGCCTGACCGACGACCTGACCATGGCGCTGCAGGCCATGTCGATCCGCATCGTGGCGCCGATCCCCGGCAAGGGGGTGGTCGGCATCGAGGTTCCCAACCGGGACCGCGACATGGTCTTCCTGCGGGAAATCTTCAACTGCGAGCATTTTTCCCACAGCAAGATGAAACTGCCGCTGGCGCTGGGAAAGGACATCGCCGGCCTGCCGGTGGTGACCGACCTGGCCAAGGCGCCGCATCTGCTGGTGGCCGGCTCGACCGGCTCGGGCAAGTCGGTTTCGATCAACACCATGATCCTTTCGCTTTTGTACACATCCACCCCCCAGGATGTGCGCATGATCATGGTTGACCCCAAGATGCTGGAGTTCTCGATGTACGAGGGGATTCCGCACCTGCTGCTGCCGGTCGTGACCGAGCCCAAGAAGGCCTCTCTGGCGCTGAAATGGGCGGTAAACGAGATGGAGCGCCGCTACACGCTGCTGTCGGACAAGGGGGTCCGCAATATCGATTCCTACAACAAGAAGCTGGCCGGCGAACTGCTGGAGCAGGAAGAGTTTAACTCCGTTCCGGAAGCGGAGATCATCGAGGAGCTGGAGGATATCGTCGAGGGGGGCGAAGCCGATATCGATCCGATCCCCTTCGTGGTCGATGACGACGTGATCCTGGAGCATAGCCACCTCCCCTATATCGTGGTGATCGTGGACGAGCTGGCCGACCTGATGATGGTGGCCGGCCGCGAGGTGGAGGAACATATCGCCCGGCTGGCCCAAAAGGCGCGCGCCTCGGGCATCCACCTGATCCTGGCCACCCAGCGCCCCTCGGTGGACGTGATCACCGGCCTGATCAAGGCCAACCTGCCGTCGCGCATATCTTTCCAGGTCACCTCGAAAGTTGATTCGCGCACCATCCTGGACACCAATGGCGCCGAAAGCCTGCTGGGCAACGGCGACATGCTCTACATGCCGCCCGGCACCTCGCGCCTGCAGCGTATCCACGGCGCATTCGTATCCGACGCCGAAGTGCAGCGGGTGGTGGACTTCCTCAAGAAACAGGGCAAGCCGGTCTACGAGAAGTCGATCATGGAGATGAAGGATGCCGACGAGAAGGGCTCTTCCGGCAATGAGGAGGAGCAGGACGAGCGTTGGGAGGATGCGCTGCGGCTGGTGGCCGAGACCAAACAGGCCAGCATTTCGATGGTCCAGCGCCGCCTGCGGATCGGCTACAACCGCGCCGCCCGCATCGTGGAAATGATGGAGAGCGAAGGGATGATCGCCCCCAGCGACGGCACCAGCAAGCCGCGTGAGATCTACATGGACATCATCCACGCCTATATTAATTCGCAGTTGACGAGGTAAGAGACATGACTTCAATACTGGCAACCGCCATCCAGTTCAATGTCAACCAGGGAGATGTGGACGCCAACCTGAACTATGTGCGCCAAGCGCTGGCCCGCACCGCCGCACAGGGCGCCAACTTGGTGGTGCTGCCGGAGATGTGGTCCAGCGGTTTTGACTACAAGAACCTGAACCAGCTGGCGCTCAGGACCGCCGGGATCGTCGAGGAACTGCTGGCCCTGTCGCGTGAGCTGAAGCTGGTGATCGTCGGCAGCATGCCGGAACCGAACGGCGACAAGGTCTTCAACACGATCTATGTAGTTGATAACGGGGTGCTGGCCGGGGTCTATCGCAAGATCCACCTGTTCTCTCTGCTGGGAGAGGACCGGGCCTTCTCCGGTGGCGACCGCTGGCTGCTGGCGGAAACCTCGATCGGCAAAGTCGGCGTGATCATCTGCTACGACCTGCGTTTCCCGGAATTGACCCGACGGCTGGCGCTGGAAGGAGCCCAGGTGATCTGCGTGCCGGCCCAGTGGCCCAAGCCGCGACAGGAGCATTGGCGGACCCTGCTGAGGGCGCGCGCGATCGAGAATCAGCTGTTTGTCGTATCGTGCAACGCCTGCGGCCGCATCGGCAAGCTGGATTTCTTCGGCATGAGCATGATCATCAATCCCAAAGGCGAGCTGCTGGCGGAAGCCGGCGAGGAACAGTGCGAGATCGCGGCCGGCCTGGAAATGCGGGAGCTGGAGGAGTGGCGGGCACAGATCCCCTGCTTCAACGACCGCAAGCCGGAATATTACTAATATTCACCCGCTGTACAACTCCTTCAACAACTCCGGCCTGTCCAGTGATTTCCGCAACGCGATCCTGAGCGATTCCACCTGTTCAAATCCGTCGGCCTTGGTCATGCGCCCGTTCTTGTACAAGAGCCGCAGACTCCTGCGCAGGGCGTCAGCCGCCGCCAGGGCCTTTTCTCCGGTCGGATCGGCCTTGAGCAGCCGGGACTCTTCCGGATTCCGCATATAGTCCATAACCGCCTCTCCGGCCAGCGTCATGTATTCATCACGGTCGTTTTCCGACAGCTGGTAACGCGAATTTTTGGACAGGGTCAGCATGACCCGCTGCCACTTCTCCAGCCGCGATAACAGCATGATCGAGTTGAATATGCGCTTGTTGGTGCCGAACGAGAAAATCGTCGCGGTCAGGACGCTGCGCAGCATCTTGTCGTTGGCCTGCTGGTCCGAGCGGCACACATCCCTGGCCAGTTCCCAGATTTCCTTGTCCACAAAGGTCTCGAAGCGCATCTCCCAATAGGCGTGTTTCATAGTCACGGTAGCGAAGGTGCGTATGATTTTGTAGGGGACGTAGTAGTTATGGGCAATAGTGTCCGCCGCCAGGTGGCAGAGATAGCCATAGGCGCAGGCCCGCTGGCTGTCGGTTTCGGCTTTTTTCAACACCTTGAGACCGATGCCCCAGCGGTGACAGTTCAACAGATAGTGGGTGAACTTCTTGCCGATAATGATATCCGCCGCGATGCAGCCGTAAAGGAAGTCGCGCGGATGCGCGGTCAGAAGCGCCGCCAGATGGCCCGGCAGTGTGGCGGAATTGGCCAGCACATTGGCGCCCAGCTGCAGGTGAATGCCTCCGCCCCAGGCCAGGGCATCAGCGGGAATCAGAATAACCGCGATCGCGGTCAACATAAATAGCATGGGTCTCTTTCGTTTTGACAGACAGGCTGCTTGCTGATAGATTTCCAATCCACTTTACTGTATCTGTTTGCCGGTTGCATCAAAAATGACGGCGGGAGCATCATTGATGGTTATTCATTCGGTCCAGTCACAACTATGGGCATCACTGGGCGCCTATCTTCAGGATCTCAAGGAGAGCGGAATCGACGGCCTCACAGCGGAGTCTTCGAATACGGCAGTTCCGGAACCTCCAGTGCTGCAGTCGGCGCCACCCCAGCCCACACCGCAACCGAAAGCCGAAAAGCCTGAACCGGGCATGACTGAAAAGCACGAAACCCTGGAGCAGATCAGAAAAAGCCTGGGCGATTGCCAACGCTGCAAACTTGGCGCAACCAGGAAAAAGCTGGTTTTCGGCGTTGGTAATCCCAATGCCCGGCTGGTGTTTGTCGGCGAGGGGCCTGGAGCGGATGAGGATGAAAAGGGAGAGCCGTTTGTGGGCGATGCCGGCAGGATGCTGAACCGGATCATTACCGCGATGGGACTTAAACGCGAAGATGTCTACATCTGCAATGTGGTCAAATGCCGCCCGCCCCAGAACCGCAACCCGGAGAGCGATGAGATAGCGGCCTGTTCCCCATTCCTGCTACGACAGCTGCACTCGGTCAAGCCGGAGGTGATCGTGGCGCTGGGCACGTTTGCCGCGCAGACCGTACTTGCCACCAGGGAACCTATTTCAAAGCTGCGCGGCAAGTTCCATGACTTCCACGGCATACCGCTGATGCCGACCTATCACCCGTCCTATCTGCTGCGCACCGGCGGGAATTCGGATTCGTTCTGGGCCGTGTGGGACGACATGACCCAGGTGTTGCGGCTGCTGAAACTGCCGGTGCCGGACAAGAGCAGGAAGAAATAGGTGTCCTGGCCGCCGGCAGCGGTTGAGACTACAAGCCGTACCATCTCCTGACAACAAAAGCATCCTTCGATCTGCTGCCCGTGGGCCAGGCGTCAATCGGCCTGCGGGTACGCATGATCTCCCGCAGTCGCTGTGCCAGCGGTGTCAGCACTACTCCGCCATTGCCCGTTTTTCCGCACTCCAGCCTGCTTTCGATCACGGTTTCACGATCCAGCACTAT
>JAURXC010000315.1 GCA_030654645.1 Deltaproteobacteria bacterium
GTGGTCAAAAAAGGCCTTTAGGTGACCTACTTCTTCATTGGCAAGCAAATCAAAAACCTTCTTGGCTCTTTCGTTCTTTGCCATGGAGGCGGCTCTACGGTAAAAATCCATGCTGTCTTTTTCCGCCTTGATTGCAAGGCAGATGGCCTCGTGAAGTGTATATTCCTTGCCCATAGTCACCCTCCCAATATATTTTTGTATTCAGTATAGCGATGATTCCATTTTGGTCAATAAATTTATAACGATCCGGCATTAAAAAACACAAAAATCTCTTGACAAATATATCGCTGCAACGTACATTTTCATTAGAAATATAGGCTGCTCGGCTAATTAACAATATAGGTGGTACGCCGGCAATATGAAGACAATTTATGTTCTTTCCGATTCTACCGGCGAAACGGCTGAGCGTGTAATTCGTGCTGCTCTTTCTCAGTTTTATGAAGAAGATGTTCGAGTACAACGGTTATTCCAAATCCGTTCTCAAGCTGATGTGCAGCAAGCCATGTCAATAGCAATTCATGACCCTGGATTAGTTGTGTACACATTAGTTGATCCGCACCTGTCAGAAGCGGTGGAGCGTGTGGCAGAAGAGAGTGGTCTTATAACGGTTGATCTGTTAAGCCCGCTAATTTACAACTTGTCTCGTTATCTTGGTGCACCTTCGCGTGAGAAGCCCGGACTTCTTCACAGGATCGATACGGATTATTATCGGCGCGTCGAGGCGGTTAACTTCACGGTTAAACACGATGATGGGCAGGAGACACGCTATTTACACAAAGCTGATCTGGTATTGGTTGGTGTTTCCAGGTCGTCTAAAACACCACTGTCGATGTACCTGGCACACAAAGGATACAAGGTTGCGAATGTTCCGTTGGTGTTTGGGATTGCCCCTCCGGAAGAGCTTTTTGAGATAGACCAGGGTAAAATAGTCGGTTTGCTGATTGACCCAAAAAGACTTGTTGAGATTCGAACCTCACGACTGATCAATATGCGACAAAGTCCGCGTGGCAGCTATAATGATCAGCAACAGGTTGAAGAAGAACTGGCCGCCTGCAGACAACTCTATCGACAGCATCCGGAGTGGTTTGTTATGAACATAACCAATAAGTCTGTAGAAGAGGCAGCCTCTGAAATTATGCGTCGTATGGAGTTCAAAGCCAACCAGTAATTCGGCTGATACTGTGTAGGAACTAAATATTAAAAGGAGTTTGAAGATGAAAATTCTGATTGTTGAAGATGAAAAAAAGGTTGCCAGTTTTATTAAGCGCGGCCTTGAAGATGATGGTTATCAGGTTACCGTTAGCCATGATGGTGCAGATGGCCTCAAGCGTGCACTGAACGGAGATTTCAACCTCATTATATTGGACAACATGTTGCCAAAGAAGGATGGTGTCACGGTTGCTCGTGAGTTGCGTGAATCCGGTAACCAGGTTCCGGTATTGATGTTGACAGCCAAGGATACGACCGAGGATATCGTGTCAGGTCTTGACGCCGGCTCGGATGACTATCTGACCAAACCTTTCGCTTTTGCCGAACTTCAGGCCAGGGTCCGGGCACTTATCAGACGTGGTGAGCAGGACCGCGGAGCTGAAATCCGTTTTGCTGATTTGCGTATGGACCCGGTAAATCACAAGGTTTGGAGAGGGCAGACCGAGATAGTTCTGACAGCTAAAGAGTACACACTTCTGGCATTTATGGTGCGCAATGCAAATACTGTTCTCAGCAGGGCGAATATCGCAGATAATGTCTGGGAATATCCGTTCGAAACCTTTACAAACATAATTGATGTGTATATCAATTATCTGCGTAAGAAGGTTGATGGTAAGTTCCCCACCAAGCTTATTCATACGGTGCGAGGCCAGGGATATATTCTTAAAGAAGGGTAGCAGGGGTTGATTTTTCTGGCGTGATTTATTATCTTGGTTTACTGTTACAGTCTGGGGCGGTGTCGTTACTCATGCGATTCCGCCCCAATCTGTTCAGTAAGAAAAATAAATCAGGGAGGTCAGATTATGTTCAAATCAGTAGTATTATCGACTCGTTTTCTGGTCATGGGGCTTGTTTGTGCTTTGGCACTACCGGTACTTTCGGTAGCCAAGCCGATCAGTCCCGATTTTGTGGAATTGGCAAAGAAGCTGAACCCGACGGTTGTTAATATCCGCACCGCAAAAAATATCAAGCCCAAGCAGCGCCTGCGCCGACCGCAACAGCAAAACCCGTTCGGTAACAATTTCTTTGACGACTTTTTCAATCGTTTTTTCGATGATATGCCGCAACAGCGACCCCGGCGTGAGCAGAGTCTCGGAACCGGTTTCATAATCAGTTCGGACGGGTATATCCTGACTAATAATCATGTCGTGAACGGAGCCGACGAAGTCATGGTCAAGCTCTCAGATGGTCGAGAGCTTAAGGGCGAGATAAAGGGACTTGATGAAAAGGTTGACCTGGCCCTGATAAAAATCAATGACAAAGATAAACTCCCTTTTGCGGAACTTGGCGACAGCGATACGCTTGAGGTTGGTGAGTGGGTTATGGCTATTGGTAATCCTTTCGGCCTGTCACATACAGTTACCGCCGGTATTGTCAGCGCCAAGGGTCGGGTGATCGGAAGCGGACCCTACGACGATTACATACAGACCGACGCGTCCATCAATCCTGGCAACTCAGGAGGACCGCTGTTCAGTGCCCAGGGCAAGGTAATCGGTATCAACACCGCCATCATTGCCGGCGGAGGTGGTGGAATCGGCTTTGCCATACCTGTCAGCATGGCCAAGAGCGTTGTCAGTCAATTACGCGATTCAGGAAAAGTAACTCGTGGATATCTTGGTGTGCGATTCCAGCCTTTGACGGCTGATCTGGCAAAATCCTTCGGGCTCGATTCGGAGAAGGGCGCATTGATCGCAAACGTGGAAAAGGACACCCCGGCGGAGCGGGCCGGCCTCAAAGCGGGTGATGTCATTCTCGAGTATGACGGAAAACTTATAAACGAAGGAAACGAGTTGCCACGTTTTGTTGCTGCTACTCCGATCGACAAGAAGGTCAAACTCTCTGTATTCCGTGATGGTAAGAAACAGGAAATGACAATTGTTGTTGGCAAGCTGAAGGAAGGCAGCAGTGAAGTATCTGCCGCAAATGGCAATGAGAACGACAAAATTGGCATTACTGTTGAGACGCTTAGCAAGGAAATGGCTGATCGGCTTGGCATTCGCGACGTCAAGGGTTTGGTCGTTACCGAAGTTAAGCAAGGTTCTGCGGCAGAA
Organism: Deltaproteobacteria bacterium; assembly: GCA_030654645.1. Taxonomy (GTDB): domain Bacteria; phylum Desulfobacterota; class Desulfuromonadia; order Geobacterales; family Pseudopelobacteraceae; genus JACRCG01. Next base: position 3,261 of record JAURXC010000315.1, read on the forward strand.
GATGCCGGTGTTACTCCCGGATCAATAATTATAGAAATCAATGGTCAACGTCCGGAAATGCTTACTGCGTTTAATGCAATTGTATCTAAAGTTGCCAAAGGTGATGTTGTGCGTCTGCTGTTGCGGCGACCGGACAACAGCGTGCATTACGTTGCCATAAAAGTGGAATAGGCTGCATACAGTCCGGTTTGCAAGCCGGACGATATTTTGGGAGAGTGCATGTCCGCTCGATACATGCAGCCGTTGCGCATCTTGATCCAGTTTTGTTTTCTGGGTTTCATGCTCTGGTTAGGCCTGCGGTTTTATCAGTTTGTGACATACATACGTATCGGCGGTGGACCTGCTGTAATATCCAGACCTGACGTGGTTGAAGGCTTTCTCCCCATTTCGGGATTATTGGGCGCCGCCTCCTGGGTCAAGGGAGGCGGCATCAATACTGTTCACCCGGCGGCGGTCGTGATCTTCGTAACAATTCTGATTGTTGCTTTCCTGCTGCGGAGATCATTCTGCTCTTGGATCTGTCCAGTGGCAACGTTATCAGAATGTGCCTGGAAATCCGGCTTCAAAGCCATTCGCAGGAACCCGCGACTTCCGCGCTGGCTGGATGTTGTGTTTCGCTTGCCTAAATACCTGCTGATGGTTTTCTTCATCTATTCAATTGCTATCGTCATGTCACCGGAGGCGATGCATTCATTCATCCATTCCGATTACCACAAGATCGCGGATGTTCGTCTGCTGGACTTTTTTGTGCACATCTCTCCGATGGCTTTGGGTATAATTCTGTTTCTGATGGCTGCTTCAATCGTGTTGCGCAATCCGTTCTGCCGTTATCTCTGCCCGTACGGCGCGCTGTTGGGCCTGACTGCTGTATTTTCACCGTTGCGTGTCACCCGTAATCTGGATCGTTGTGTTTCCTGCGGAGCCTGCAGCCAGGTTTGTCCGACATACATCGATGTCATGCACAAGATGAGTGTGACTTCACCAGAGTGCATCGGCTGCTGGCGTTGTGTCAGTCACTGCCGATTCAATCAGGCGCTCTCCATGAAAGCATTCGGAAGATTCAATGTTCCAGGTTTTGTTTTTGCGATCCTGGTGGTGCTTGTGTTCTGGGGAGGTGCAGCCATCGGCAAGTGGAGCGGAAACTGGCAAACTTCACTATCACTGGAAGAATATGCCCGACTGCTGGGCAAGTAATCGAAAGGAAGTACAATATTCATGGGCGTTTATGCCAACACTGTCAGTATCACACAATTCACGATAACCGGCGACCTGCCGAAAAACGATCAATTTCAGTGGTTTTCGCAAAAGCTGAGCGACAGGGGGTTCCAGTCGATAGAAAATTCCTCCGAGGAAAGTTCTGAAGGCTGGACACAGGTGGATCGTCCCGACGACGCTGCTTTCGAAGCACCGTCCGATTTCTGGCGCGATCATTATGTGCTGTTTTCGCTGCGAAAAGATCAGCGAAAAATACCCGCAGCCGTGCTGAAATCCCACACAGCCCGGGAAGAGGGGACTTTCCTCGCCCAGCACCCGAATCTCCGACGTACTCCCAAGAACAAGCGTGAAGAGATCAAGGAGCAAGTGCAATTGCGGCTGCTGATCAAATGTTTGCCGGTACCTGCCAGCGTTGATCTGGTGTGGGATCAGCGCAACAGCACATTGACCCTCTATAGTCTGGGTTCCAAGGTGATTGAACGTTTTGAGGACTTTTTCCGTAAAACCTTCGAGGGGTTCAGTCCGGTGATAATTCACCCTTTTGCCAGAGCCAGGTTATTGCTGGAAGGTCAGCTGCTTGATCAGCTCGAGGCTGCAAATCAAGCAGGTTCGGATTCAGTAGTGGCCATGATACGTGACAACCAGTGGCTTGGGTGGGATTTACTCTTGTGGCTGCTACAGCGCGGAGTGGATGGTGAAGGAGAATACGGGGTCTGCCGCCCAGGGCATTTTGCGGCTGGAGAGCGCTTTTCTGCCTGGATTGACGATCGGATCCAGTTTCAGGGTGGCGGTGAGGAGGGGGGCATTCAGAAAGTCACGGTTTCAGGATCCCAGGACAGTTACCTGGAAGCAATCTCAGCTCTCAAGAGTGGTAAACGCATTACCAGCGCTACCATCTATATGGAAAAAGACGAGAACCCGTGGAAGCTTACTCTGAAAGGGGACACGTTCGGATTCGCCTCTTTTAAATGCCCACAGGTAAGGATCGAGCGCGATGCGACGGTTGAAGAGATGAGTGAGCGTGAAGCGGTTTTCTATGAACGCATGTATCTGACGGAACAGGGCATCCAGCTGTTTGACAGTTTGTTCGCAACCTTTTTGAACGAGCGGCTGACCGATGCCTGGAACGTGCGCTTGCAAACCATACAAGCATGGTTGGACGGGAAAGAGACAGAATGAGATTTATAGACGAAGTAACCCTTTACGCCGCTTCAGGTCATGGAGGAGCTGGTTGTGTAGCCTTCCGGCATGAAAAGTTTATCGAGTTTGGCGGGCCCAGCGGCGGGGACGGTGGTAAGGGTGGCGATGTCGTATTTGTCGCTTCATCTGGACTTTCCACGTTGCTTGAGTTGCGGCACAGGCCACACCAGAAAGCCGAGAAGGGGCATAACGGTATGGGAAAAAACCGGCATGGTGCCGCCGGAGCTGATCTCGTAATCAAGGTGCCGGTCGGAACGGTGATAAAAGATGCCGAAACCGGTGATGTCCTGGCCGACCTGACCCAGAATGAACAGCTGGTAACGCTGCTAAAAGGTGGGCGTGGCGGACAGGGAAATGCGCGCTTTGCGACCGCCACCAATAAGGCTCCGAAATTTGCCCAGCCGGGTGGAGAGCTGGAGGAACGTAAACTCCGGCTGGAATTGAAACTGATGGCCGACGTCGGTCTTTTGGGCTTACCCAATGCGGGCAAATCCTCGCTGATCAGCAAGGTGTCGGCTGCCAGGCCAAAGATCGCCGATTATCCTTTTACCACGATAGCCCCATCCCTTGGCGTTGTCCCTTACAAGAACTACCGCTCATTCGTGATGGCGGATATCCCTGGAATCATAGAAGGTGCGCACGATGGCGCCGGGCTGGGGCATCGATTTCTTAAACACCTGGAGCGGTCGGGCATTCTTTTGCACCTGGTGGACATTTCCTGGATGCCGGAGCGTGACCCGATTGCCGAATTCGAATCTATCAGTCGCGAGTTGACCCTGTTCAGCCCGGAACTGGCGGCCAAGGAACAGGTGGTTGTGATTACTAAAACCGATCTGCCGCAAACACAGCAGGAGCTGCCCGGAATCAAGGCCTGGTTTGAGCAGAAGGGCATCAAGGTTTTTCCGATATCGTCCGCTACCGGAGACGGCATCGAAGCCCTGCTGGATGAGATCGCCCGACGGTTGTGGGGCAAAGCCGAAGAGGTTTGGTAATGCGTAAAGAGATCCTGAAGCCTGTCAAGCGGGTAGTTATTAAAATTGGCAGCAGAGTTTTGACCGATTCGGATGCGTCTCTCGATATGGCTGTAATCGGACGGATATCCAGAGACATATCTGAACTGCGCAAGTCGGGTATCCAGGTGGTCGTTGTGTCGTCTGGTGCAATTGCTGCCGGCAGGAGCGAACTTGGGCTTACGGAAAAGCCGAGAACCATACCTCATAAACAGGCTGCTGCCGCTGTAGGTCAAAGTCTTCTGATGCGAGCCTACGAGGAGGCGCTGGCACCTTACAATCTGAAGGTGGCCCAACTGCTGCTGACCCGTGAAGATCTTGGCAGCCGTCAAAGATTTCTGAATGCAAGAGCAACCATAGATGCCCTTTTAGGTTTTGGCATTATTCCTGTTATCAATGAGAACGATACGGTCGTAGTGGATGAGATCAAATTTGGCGATAACGACAACCTTTCCGCCTTGGTCACTAATGTGGCCGAGGCGCAACTGTTGCTGATATTGACGGATATTGAGGGCTTCTACAGCTCCGATCCCGGTAAGGATCCTGCTGCCCGTCTGATCCCGTTGGTAAAGGTGATAACCCGCGAGATAGAGAGGGCCGCCGGCGGCTCGGGCTCATCAGTCGGCACCGGTGGCATGGCAACCAAAGTTGCAGCAGCCAAGAAAGCGGGCAAGAATGGAGTTGCCACAATCATGCTGTCCGGGAAGCGTGAGGGGATAATACTTGCCGCCATGCGCGGGGAAGAAGTTGGAACTCTTTTCCTTCCGGCCGGACAAGGGTTAAACCGGCGAAAACACTGGATTGCTTATACTCTTAAGCCATCCGGTAGAGTTGTTGTGGACGAAGGAGCATGTAATGCACTCCTGAAAAAAGGGAAGAGCCTGTTGCCGTCCGGTGTGCTCAGCGTGGAAGGGCGATTTGAGAGGGGAGCCTGTGTGCGTGTGTGTGGGCAGGATGGCGCTGAGTTCGCACGCGGACTGTCCGATTATTCAAGCAGCGAGATAACCCGGCTTGCCGGTTGTAATAGTTCTGATATTGAAGCCAGGCTGGGTTTCTACTATGGTGATGTGATCATTCACCGGGACAACCTTGTGATGCTCTAATGCCGT
>JAURXC010000262.1 GCA_030654645.1 Deltaproteobacteria bacterium
AGATCGGGCCGAAGTCGTCTCACCCGGCCGTGGCGCTGGTGGCGGGACTGCATGGAGACGAAATCAACGGGGTTTTTATTCTGTCGCGTCTGGCAGACTTCCTGAATAGTGTCGAATCGGGAAAATATCCCGAACTCAAGCTTGTCAAAAGGGTATTGATTATCCCGGCGGTCAATGTGCTGGGGGTAAACCTGCGTACCCGTAGCTGGCCTTTCGACAAGACCGACCTCAACCGCATGTTTCCCGGCAGCACCATTGGCGAGACAACCCAGCGCATTGCTTATGCGGTGCTGGAGGCGACCAAACGGGCCGACTACCGCATCGATATCCACACAGCCAGTTCCGATTTCGAGGAGGCGCCACAGGTGCGTCTCTACGGACCGAGCGAAGCCGAGCGCGTAACCTCCAGGCTGTTTGGCCTGCCGGCGGTCATGGAACGTTCTCTTTCCCCGGTTTTTACCACAACCCTGATGTCTTCCTGGAAAGTCTGGCCCGGCCAGAGTTTCGTCCTGCGGGTAGGGCAGGCCGGCACCGTCCAGCTTGAACATTGCCAGCGGGTCTTCCGGGCGCTGGTCTCGTTTCTGGGCCGGGTCGGGGTTCTGGAAGGCGTACGGATTGCCGTGGAGGACGAGGAAATCTGTTATTTCGATAAAAACAGCGCCTTCCGTGTCTTTGCCGAAAAAGCGGGCACCTTTGTCTCCGATCGTCAGGTGGGGCGCTGGGTGCGGGCCGGGCAGGAACTGGGTTACATCTACGACAGTTTCGGCGGCAACGTCATCGAAAAGGTGGTGGCTCCGGTGGCGGGGATGCTGAGTGGCATGCGCCGGCATCCGCTACTGTTCGAGGGGGATTTGATCCTGCGGGTAAACAGTAAAGGGTGAAAAATGTGAATGTTTTTCAATTGTAGATGAAAAAAAATTGTAAAACTACATCATGCACTTGACATATTTTAATGATATGTTAATTAATACAAAACTGCATGATCGTAGACAACGGAGTCTGCCAGAGCATTGACCTTAAGGAGGTTTTTGTAATGAGAGATTCCGGAGCCCGCCTCACACTCACGTCCAAACTTGTCGCCACCTGCTGTCTGATAGCCTGCGGCATCATTGTCCTTGTTGTAACCATGGGCCTTTCAACCGAGCGGATCAAGGTCAACGGCCCGGTTTATCTGGACATTATCCGTGGAAAAGACCTGATTGCCGATATCCTTCCGCCTCCCGAGTACATCATCGAATCCTACCTGGTTCTGCTGCAGGCCATGGGAGAGAAAGATCCTTCAAAAGTAGCTCCGTTTCAGGAACGACTGAAAAAACTGCGCGGTGAGTATGACGATCGCCATGCCTATTGGACCAAGGAACTGCCGCAGGGCAGGATCAGAACCCTGATGCTGGAACAGGCCTACAAGCCGGCGGTGGAATTTTACGATACCGCTGAAAAGGAGTATTTCCCCGCATTGATCTCGGGCAAGCGCGAACCTGCTGAAAAATTGCTCTTCGGTACGCTCTCGCCGGCCTATGAGGCTCACCGCAAGGTAATTGACGAGATCGTCGGTTTGACCAATGCCGAAAATGCCGCTACCGAGAAACGGGCCGCAACGATGCTTCGGACTACCAGGATTACGGTGGTTTCCCTTGGCGTAGCCTTTTTGGTGTCACTCGGTGCTATTTTTTACTTCCTGATCCGTAACGTAAACAAACACCTTGGTGGCGATCCGGCCTATGTTGCCTCCATTGCCCGCCAGGTGGCAAACGGCGATCTTTCTGTCAATGTGTGTGCCAAAGGCGGATCAGAAAGTGTGCTGGGTCCATGAGGGAGATGGTTGAAAATCTGCGCGGTATGGTTTCACAGGTTGTAGGCTCGGCGGAAAACATCGCTTCGGCCTCGCAGCAGTTACACTCATCCGCCGGTTTGATCGCGAGCGGAAGTGAGGATGCGGCCTGCAAGGCCACGACAGTCGCTACCGCCGGAGAAGAAATGTCGGCCACATCCGGAGACATCGCGCAGAACTGTCTGATGGCGGCCAATGGAGCCGGACTGGCAAGCAACACCGCCAACAACGGGACCGAGGTAGTCAACGCAACGGTGCAGGTAATGATGCGGATTGCCGAGCGGGTCAGCGCCACGGCCCATACCGTTCAGAACCTGGGAGATCGTTCGGATCAGATCGGCGCCATTATCGGTACTATCGAGGATATTGCCGACCAGACCAACCTGCTGGCGTTGAATGCCGCAATCGAGGCGGCCCGTGCCGGAGAGCAGGGGCGCGGATTTGCCGTGGTGGCCGATGAGGTCAGGGCGCTGGCAGAGCGGACCACACGAGCCACCAGGGAAATCGGCGACATGATAAAAACCATACAGTCAGAAACCAGGCTTGCCGTCGATGCCATGCAGGAGGGGGTGCGCGAAGTAGAAACCGGCACCAGTGAAGCTTACAGGTCCGGACAGGCATTGCAGCAGATATTGAGCGAGATCAATGATGTGGCGACACAGGTCAACCAGATTGCCACCGCGGCCGAACAGCAAACCGTAACCACCAGTGAGATATCAAACAACATGATGCAGATCACGGATGCGGTGCAGGCCACCGCCCGTGGGGCCGAAGAGTCGGCCCATGCATCCGGAATGCTGGCACAACAGGCGGAAGAGCTGAAACTGCTGGTGGGAAGGTTCATACTCTGACCCATTCCATCGCTGTCCATGACCTGCATGATTACAGGTCACACTGTATAGAACATGATCATTTAATCGGTGATCCGGATTTCATTGCTTATGGGATAACCCTTTGAATGCGCTGAATACAGGGCTCGGCCTGTTTTTAACCGCTTGGCATGGATAGTGTAACCTCAGTTGTAAGGTGACCGGAAAGCGTCGCTGACAACAACCTTCAAACTCTGATAACCCGGCATCCGCGCCCCGCACTCAGCAATGAGATGCGGGGCTTTTTTTTACCAGGCAAGAATGGAGCACAAAGCTCACAAGGCCGGGGATCATGACGACAGCGCCGCCGCCATGAGGCACCTTATTTCGCTGCCCCGATACACACAGGCGTCCACTGCGAGTGACGAGGGAGAATCACATGAGACAGATTGCGATTTATGGAAAAGGCGGCATAGGCAAGTCAACCACAACCCAGAATACGGTGGCAGGTCTGGCTGCCCTGGGCAAGAAGATCCTGATTGTGGGATGCGACCCCAAAGCTGATTCCACCCGCCTGATCCTGCATGCCAAGGCACAGAACACGGTCATGGACCTGGTGCGGGAACTTGGAACGGTCGAGGATCTGGAGATCGAAAATGTCATGAAGGTCGGCTACGGCGGCGTCAAGTGCGTAGAGTCCGGCGGACCAGAACCGGGGGTCGGCTGTGCCGGACGAGGCGTGATTACCGCCATCAACTTCCTGGAAGAGAACGGCGCCTATACCCCGGATCTGGATTTCGTCTTCTACGACGTACTGGGAGACGTTGTCTGCGGCGGATTCGCCATGCCGATCCGCGAAGGCAAGGCGGAAGAGATCTATATCGTCTGTTCCGGCGAAATGATGGCCATGTATGCCGCCAACAACATCTCCAAGGGAATTCTGAAATACGCCAGTTCGGGCAAGGTACGCCTGGCCGGACTGATCTGCAACGCCCGGAAAACCGACATGGAGTTTGAGCTGGTCACCGCCCTGGCCGAGAAACTGGGCACCCAGATGATCCATTTCGTACCACGCGACAACCAGGTCCAGCGGGCGGAGATGCGCCGGATGACGGTCATCGAATATTCCCCGGAACATCCCCAGGCCCAGGAATACCGGACCCTGGCGCAGAAGATCAACGACAACAAGATGCTGGTCATTCCCACTCCGCTGGAGATGGAAGAGCTGGAAGAGCTGCTGATGAAGTTCGGGGTCATGGAAGAAGATGATGAAGCCAACGTAGGTGTGGCAGAGGCCGCATAATGTATACCACCTAGATGATTGTTAAGGCCGTATCCTTGCCGGGATGCGGCCTTGCCGATTCAGCAGCTTTCAGTTTCGATCCGTTCCAGCAAGGCCAGAGCCGGCTGGTCATCGTACTCTTCAAACAGCTCGCGGATATTGTTGATGTAGGAGTGGATCAGGAACAACTCGTCCAGGCATCTTCCGCCGTTGTGATCCGGTTGGCCGACACGGGCCAGCTTGCTTTTGAACATTTCCCAGAAGCGGTTGCTCTTGCCAGGATCATCGATATGCCGCCTCAGCAGATTCATGAGTTCGTGTGAGTTTTTGTCCCCCTCGATGCCGATGAAGGACACGTAGCGATCGGGCTTGCTGCCCTGTTGCCTGAAATTTTTCCCCGCTTTTGCGATTGTCATTCCACACGATCCAGTCTGAGCGCGAATGTCAGATCCAGCCCCGCCAGCGGGTGGTTGCCGTCCAGCGTAATTTCCGCTTCACTGACGTCTGTCACGACCATCATTCGTGAGATCCCCCCCTTGAACTCGATGCTTAGTTTCTGACCCGCTTTGATCTCTT
>JAURXC010000265.1 GCA_030654645.1 Deltaproteobacteria bacterium
GAATGCCGCGTAGCGGTCATCGACATCACCAGGAGCAAACAGGCGGAAGAATTACAACTGGTCAATGAGAGGATTTACCGCGCAATCGGTGAAGAAATTAACTACGGAATCTGGGTTTGCACACCTGATGGCCGCAACATCTACGCCAGCGACTCATTTCTGCGGCTGGTGGGAATAACCCAGCAGCAATGTTCCGATTTTGGCTGGGGCGACACCCTGCATCCGGATGATGCCGAACGCACCATGTCGGCATGGAAGGAGTGCGTAAAATGCGAGTGTCACTGGGAAATCGAGCATCGTTTTCGCGGCACGGATGGCCAGTGGCATCCTATCCTGGCGCGCGGAGTTCCGATTAGAAATGAGAGTGGCGCCATAACATGCTGGGCCGGTATCAACCTGGATATCAGCCGGTTAAGGCAAGCTGAAAATGAGAAAAACAAAAGTGAAGAGCTGAACCGCAAAACTTTGCAGGCGCTGCCGGCCAATATTGCCGTTATAGACAGTTCCGGCCGGATATTATCCGTCAACCAGTCCTGGATCGACTTCGCACGCGTCAATGATGCGGCCGGCGACGCCGGTGTGGCAGCCGGTGTCAATTACCTGGACGCCTGCCGCAGGGCTGTTGCGGATAACGATGCAGATGCCGAACGGGCACTATCCGGCATCGAAGCGGTATTGAAGGGAGACGTAAAACAGTTTGCCATGGAATACCCCTGCCACAGCCCTCATCAGAAACAGTGGTTTCTGATGACAGTAGTATCATTGGGCAGCCATGGAGAGGATGGCGCGGTCATTTCCCATTCCAACATCACCGAACGCATCTTGTACGAAAAAAAGCTGCTGTCGGTTCACGAAGACCTGGAAGTAGGCATCAGGGTTAGAACAGCCGAACTGATAAATCTGAATCTGCAACTCAAGAAGGAAATAGAGGATCGCAAGAAGGCGGAAAAATCGCTCCTGAGTGCGTATGCGGAAATAAAGCAGATGAAAAACCGGCTCAAGGCCGAGAACATCTATCTGCAGCAGGAGGTTGCCCAGAAGCACAATTTTGGAGAACTTATCGGCCAGAGCAGCACCCTTTCAGACGTTGTCTTGAGGGTTTCACAGGTAGCACCCATGAACGCGACAGTCCTTCTGCTTGGCGAAACCGGAGTCGGCAAGGGAGTGGTCGCGCG
>JAURXC010000344.1 GCA_030654645.1 Deltaproteobacteria bacterium
GAATAATACTCCTGTTCCGTCTTTGTCAGGGGCAACCCTTCCAGCCTCTTCTTAAACAACTCCTTCTGCTTTGGCGAAAACATCTGCGACAGGGCAAAGGCCAGGTATGCAAACCACGACAAAATCATCCGCCAAAAGTCGAAGACAGAGATCTTGAAGATGAATTCCGGTGATTGCTAATACCGAAATTAATGATATGAGTCTGTCTTGGTGTCCAACTCCGGAGGAGGATTCATGCGCTACCTTAAAAGCCTGGTTCCGCTGTCATTACTCACGCTTGCCTGGCTGCTGGCCGCCTGTGGCAGCGACTCGTCAACCGCTGCCGCACCGGAACAGGTCAGCCTGCAGGCTCAATATTCCAGTGCCGTTGCCGATGCCCGCACGGTAAGCCCGTCTGAAATATCGCGCTACCTTACGCCGATCAGCAATGACAACCCGGCCCTGATCTGGGAAAACAACGTGGTCGGGTCGCGTCTGCTGGTGGTGACCTGGTTGGGCGAGGCCGGTAAATACTACAAATGTTCCGATCCCGGCGGCTGCAGCGGCAACACCTCCTGCATCGAAGGTGGCGAATGCCCGACCTACAGATACGACTCCTGGGTTACGGTGGTGCCGGAAATCAGAAACTTCTTCGGCGTCACCCGTCCGGATCCGCTGCGCATTGCCCAGCTACTGGGACTGCCGCCGGAATATGCCGTTGCGGGTGACCCCAAAGAGGCAAAATATATGCTGGAGATGTGGGTCTCCCCGAGTGACCTCTTCCGCCCCTGTCCCGACGCCGAGATTTCCGATACGGTCTGCGAAACCAGCTTCCCTCTGGATATGTTCCGCCTGCTCGACCTGAACAATACGGTCAGGGCGACCGAAGGGACTGACTATGGCGTATTCAAGACCTATTCATCCTGGTTTAACAACCGCACGAGAAATATCTACACCACCGGTTCATCCCCCTATCCATGGACCCGTCTTGGCTATACCTACGACTGGGGGAGCAGCAATCATACAGGGTTAAGCGAGTTTGTCCTGCATGGCAGAAAAGAGGACGGCTCGACCATTTCAGTGGGGATCAAGTCGGTCAAGACCACGGCGGAATATTTTCAGCAATAATCATCACTGCGGCGGATATAACTTGGACGAGGAGGAAATGCCATGGACCGGTTCATGCTGGCGGCAATCGAGGAGGCACAAAAGGGGCTTGCCGAAGGTGGCATCCCGATCGGCTCGGTGCTTGTTCACAATGGAGTCATTCTGGGAAGGGGACATAACCGGCGGGTGCAGAAGGGGAGCGCCATTCTGCATGGGGAGATGGATGCCCTGGAAAATGCCGGCCGCCAACCGGCACGCGTCTATCGCGAGTCGGTACTGTACACCACCCTGTCCCCCTGTTCCATGTGCAGCGGCGCGATTCTTTTGTACGGCATCCCCCGTGTGATAATCGGTGAAAACCGTACCTTCCTGGGGGAGGAGGAGTGGCTCCTGTCCCGTGGGGTAATGCTGGAAGTGCTGCAGAACGGTGAATGCATCGATCTGATGACGCGCTTCATTGGGGAACGGCCGGATCTGTGGAACGAAGACATCGGGGTGTGATGGCCGCTCCATCGGAGAAAGCTGCCTTTTACGCATGAACCGCGGCTGGCGATCACCATGGCGCCGGCATATCGGTGGTGATGTGATCCCGTCTATACTCTAGCCTTCCCCCGACGTCATGCCGTTTATCCGATTGAAGCCGAGTGAATCGCCGCTACGTCATCGGCAATGACAAGCTCCTCATTTGACGGAATTACGAAAGTTCTGATCAGCGAATCTGCGCCGGTAATTTCCAGCTCTTCCTGCGGTGACCGGATGGCGCGGTTTCTGTCCGGGTCAAGCCGTATCCCCATAGACCCGAGCCCATCCAGCGTCATCTCCCTCACAGCCCATTCCAGGTCGCCTGACCCGGCGCTAAAAACGATTGCATCCAGAGGCCCGGTAATCGCCAGATATGATCCGATGTATTTCCTGAGACGGTAGGTTTCGATCTTCAGCGCCAAGGCGCAAAGGGTGTCGCCAGCCAGGGCTGCCCTCAAAAAGTGCCGCCGCTCCAGCTGCCGCCCGGCAATACCCAGAATTCCGCTTTTGTTGTTGAGTACCTGCTCCAGCTCCTTTGCGGAAAGTCCCATCACATTCATCATATAGACCTGAATGCCGGGATCAATGTCGCCGCAGCGCGTCTCCATTACCGCTCCCTCAAGTGGCGTCATGCCCATGCTTGTATCCACGGAGAGGCCGTTTTTGATAGCGCAGAGCGATACGCCCCGGTCGAGGTGAATGGATATCAGGTTGCAGGCGGCGACCGGTTTGCCGAGATGTGCGGCAGCCCGCCGCGAAAGGTAGAGGTGGGATGGACCGTGGAAACCATAGCGGCGCACGCCATGATTTTCGTACCATTCGTAGGGAAGCGGATAGATGTAGGCGCACTCCGGCATGGAGGAGTGAAAGGCGGTATCGAAAACGGCCACATGGGGAATAGCGGGCAGGTGTAGCATTGCTGATTTGATACCGGCGATGTTGGGAGCCAGATGCATTGGCGCCAGATATTGAAGTTTTCGAATGGAGTCGAGCACTTGTTCGTCAAGCTGCACGGAATGCCGGAATTGCTCCCCTCCATGCGCTACCCGGTGCCCCACGGCTGAAATTTCCGAAGCGTGCGTGATCACGCCATGCTTCGGATCGGCCAGGGTGGCAATGATAATCGCCACGGCACTCTTGTGATCATTGTCGCCAGTCTCCCGCTGGAATGGTTCCCGGCCGGGAACCGTCTGGCGGATGAAAGAGCCGCCGAGCCCCACCCGTTCGATCATTCCAGAAGCAAGCAGTGTCCGTTCCTCCCCGGAAAAGAGGTGGTATTTTATTTTATGGCTCCAACAGGTGATAGTAAGGATTTTCATGATGTTCCGCGCCCCGTAGCGATAGATTTTTGTTCGACGTTTTCGAGACCACCCCTGTTTCTTGCAGTACAGGTCTGGAGCGGCGCGCTCACGGCTTCACCGTGCTCCGCGCCTGGTTTACCGTCGCTTCCAGAGAGAGGACCAACCGTCCGAAACGGTCTATGTCATCCTCGCTGAAGTGGCTGAGCAGCTGATTTTCCAGGACTGTCACGATTTCCCGGATCCGGGCCACCACCAGTTGACCTTCCTGTGTCAGGCGGAGCAGCTTCGCACGCCGGTCGCTGCCATCTTCCGAACGCTGGATCAGCCCCTTTACCACCAGGGTATCGATCAGCCGGACCAGGGAGGGACCCTCGATGCCGATCGATGCCGCCAGATCCTTCTGGCGAACGCCGTCCCCGAGTATGTGCAGATGCAGCAACGGTCGCCAGGTGGCGTCGGTCAGTCCGGCCGCCCGGCATTCGCTGTCCAGCACCTGGCGCCAGCGCCGGGTCAGGATTCCCAAGTGGTAGAGCAGGTTGCTGCGGTCAATGGTTAATTTGGATATATTCATGTATATTGGATAGCATACTAATTATTGCATTGCTATTGTTATTTGGGCTTCAACCATTCCCGGGAAAATTACTTGACACTGGTATACGACCGGTCTAGTCTGGGCATATGGAAAAGAAAGATACAAAAGCCGAGATTATTGCCAAGGGCACCGAAATGATTTCCCTGTATGGCTACAATGCAACCGGCATCGACGCGGTGCTGAAACAGGTAAATGTTCCGAAGGGTTCTTTTTATCACTACTTCGGCAGCAAAGAGGACTTTGGACTGGCGGTGATTGATCGTTTTGCCGAACGTTACCGGCAACGCCTGGAAACATTTCTGGACGACGTAGAGGTGACGCCCTTGAACCGTATTCGCAACTACCTGGAGAGCGGGCTGGCACGATTTGCCCAGAACCAGTGCGCCAAGGGATGTCTGATAGGCAATCTGGGGCAGGAGCTGGCTGACCAGAACGAGCGCTTCAGATCGCGCCTTGACGAGATTTTTCAGTCCTGGAAGGTTCATTTTGCCGCTTGCCTTCGAGAGGCGCAGGGTGTTGGCGAGCTTGCTCCGGACCTGGATGTAAATATCATCGCCGGTTTCATACTCTCCGGTTGGGAAGGCGCTATTTTGCGGGCCAAGGTAATGAAATCCCCGCAACCGATGCGTGATTTTATCGAAACTCTTTTTTCAACCGTATTAAAGCGGTAGTTTTTTTTGTCAGACTTCATAGACGACCGGTCTAATATGTACTTACAAGGGGGTAGTATGGAATCATCAACACAGTTCAAGGCAGTGGTAGTGGAAAAGAGCGGCGACAAGCAGTTCGTGCGGGCGATCCGTGAGCGGAGCATAGCCGACCTGCCGCCGGGAGACCTGCTGGTGCGGGTCCATTACTCTTCTCTCAACTACAAGGATGCGCTTTCGGCCACCGGCCATCCCGGAGTCACGCGGCAGTTTCCCCATACTCCCGGTATCGATGCCGCCGGTGTGGTGGTTTCGTGCGAGAGCGGCGCTTTTGTTGCGGGGGAGCAGGTGATCGTCACCGGTTACGACCTGGGAATGGAGACCGACGGCGGCTGGGGTCAGTATATCCGCATTCCGTCCGCCTGGGCTGTGCGACTTCCGGCCGGATTGACGCTGCGCGAAGCGATGACGATCGGAACCGCCGGATTCACGGCGGCCCTGTCGATATTCAAACTGGCGCGGGCCGGGGTAAAGCCGGACGACGGAGAAATCCTCGTTACCGGCGCCACCGGAGGGGTCGGCAGCATCGCCGTGTCGATTCTGTCCCGGGCCGGTTACCGGGTGGTGGCCGCCACCGGCAAGGCTTCCGATGAAACTTTCCTTCGCAACCTTGGCGCATCGGAGGTCATTCCACGAGAAAAGGTTACGGAGGGCAGCGATCGCCCGATGATGAAAGAACGCTGGGCCGGGGTCGTGGATGTGGTCGGAGGGGAAACCCTGGCGGCGGCCGTCAAATCGACCCGCTATGGTGGCGTTGTCACCTGCTGCGGACTGGTCGGCTCAATTGACTTGATAATGAATGTTTATCCCTTCATCCTGCGCGGGGTGAGTCTGCTCGGAATCGATTCGGTCAGCTGCCCGGCCGGAACCCGGCTGCAGGTTTGGGAAAAACTTGCCGGAGAGTGGAAGCCGGGGCATCTGGCGGAAGTGGTGACAGAGGTGCCGCTGGACGGGTTGGAGGAAAAAATCCGGACCATCCTGCAGGGTGGAATCCGGGGGCGGGTAATCGTGAAATTACCGTAGCTGAATTATACAAATGTATCGGGAGGAAGATATGCAATTGGAAAACCTGCTGTTGGAAATCAATGAAGGCATTGCAACCATCACGGTAAACCGC
Source organism: Deltaproteobacteria bacterium (assembly GCA_030654645.1). GTDB lineage: Bacteria > Desulfobacterota > Desulfuromonadia > Geobacterales > Pseudopelobacteraceae > JACRCG01. The sequence goes on from JAURXC010000344.1 coordinate 5,326, forward strand.
CCATCCGCAATGAACGCCATGACAGTAGCGACCCTGGAGGAGTTGGGAAGCGTGGTCACGGAGATCATCCGCAATCCCGATATCCGGGTGGCGATCATTACCGGCGCGGGTAGCAAGGCCTTCGTCGCCGGGGCGGATATCGCCGTGATGCTGGACATGAACTCGATGCAGGCACGGGAGCTGGCACAACAGGCCCACGGAATCTACGCCGCCATCGAAAAGTCACCCAAGCCGTTCATAGCCGCTGTGAACGGCTACGCCCTGGGCGGCGGCTGCGAACTGGCCATGGCCTGTGATATCCGAGTGGCATCCGAGAATGCGAAATTCGGCCAACCGGAGATCAACATCGGAATTCTGCCCGGTTTCGGCGGCACCCAGAGACTGCCACGACTGGTCGGGAAAGGGCGCGCCCTGGAAATCATCCTGACCGGTGACATGATCGATGCCCCGGAGGCATTGCGTATCGGTCTGGTCAATCGGGTTGTTTCACAGGCTGAATTGCTGAATGAGGCCCGCAAGCTGGCAAGTAAAATCGCCGCCAAGGGGCTGGTCGCTGTGAAGCTCTGCAAGGAGGCGGTCGGCAATGGCCTGGAAATGGACATCAGCAAGGCCTGTGCCTACGAAACCGAGTTGTTTGGCTACAGTTTCTCCACCCATGACCAGAAAGAGGGCATGGGTGCCTTTCTGGAAAAGCGGCCGGCCGTTTTTCGTGACCGCTGAGCAGTGCCGGAATTCAGGCAAGCACCGTGGGGGCGCGTGCGTATGGCGGACTCCGGCAGGGCATGACGCGATCACATAAACCGCTCTCCGATTTACCCAAGGAATCATAACTCATGGCCAACATCATTCTTCTGGCAGTCTGCCTGCTGGCGGGTATCGGTCTGAAAAAAACCGGGCGTTTCCCCGCTGCCACCCCGGCATCGCTGAACGCCTTCATAATCCATATCTCGCTGCCCGCGTTGGCGATTCTGCATATCCACAACCTGAAACCGGATTCGTCCCTGGTCCTGACCGCAGCCATGGCCTGGCTGCTGTTCGGCTGTGCCTGGCTGCTGTTCGGCTGGGCGGGAAAGCTGTTCAAGCTTGATCGGAAAACCGTGGGTGCGCTGATCCTGGTGGCCGGTCTCGGCAATACCTCCTTTGTCGGGTTGCCGATGATTGAGGCCTACTTCGGCCATGGGGCTCTGGGTATCGGCATCATCGCCGACCAGCTGGGTTCATTCATGGTGCTTTCAACCCTGGGAATCTTCGTTGCGACCTACTACTCCTCCGGCTCGGTCTCACCCCGCCAGATGGCGCGAAAGGTGCTGATGTTTCCGCCATTTCAGGCGTTGCTGCTTGCTTTCCTGCTCCGGCCGCTCCATTTTCCCGATTGGGCCGTAACCATACTGGAAAAACTGGGCGGCACCCTGACACCGCTTGCTCTTGTTTCGGTTGGCTTCCAACTCCAGTTCGGAGGAATGAAAGCCATGGTAAAGCCGTTAACAGCGGGCCTGGCCTACAAACTGCTGCTGGGGCCGGCAATCATCTATCTGCTGTATGTTACACTGCTGGGCGCCAGCGGAACGGCAGTTCAGGTGACAATCTTCGAAGCCGCCATGGCTCCGATGATAACGGCCGGAATCATTGCCATCGATCATGATTTGAACCCCCAACTGGTCGGCATGCTGGTCGGAATCGGCATACCACTATCTTTTCTGACATTGCATTTCTGGCACATGTTCCTGACGGCTGCATGATACGGGTCGGGCGACCAACAGGAACAAGATGGCTGATTGTCATTACGCTGCATTCCCGGCGTGCTTTACGCAAGACCGTTTTTGTGTGATAACTGATACGGCTGTCCGCATGCCTCATAACTCATTCCGGTTCCAGATCAAGGAAAATACCAGACATGGCATTACCATCCACCGTTTACAAGGCGTCCATCCAGTTGTCCGATGTGGACCGTGGCGTCTATGAAACCATGCAGGCAACGGTTGCCCAGCATCCTTCGGAAACCGAGGAGCGGCTGGTTGCCCGCCTGCTGGCGTACGCGCTCTTTCAGGAACCGGAACTGAGCTTTACCAAGGGCATCAGCGCCACCGATGAACCTGACCTGTGGGTGAAAGGGGCTGACGGCAGGGTGCGCTTGTGGGTCGAGGTAGGATTGCCAGAGGCGGATCGCATTATCAAGGCCGGCCGCCATTCTGAACGGGTGGCGTTGCTGGCGTGCGGCCGGGCGCTTGCCGTCTGGGACCAGCAGCAGTTGCCCAAGTTGGGGAAGGTTGCCAATCTGATCGTCTTCAGTATCGATCAACCCTTCATCAGCCGGCTGGCGGCGCTGCTGGAGCGCTCCATCAACTGGTCGATCACCATAACCGAAGGCATGTTTTACCTGACAATTGGCGATGAAACGCTGGAAACCGCGATACAGGTCAAGCTTGGCGGCTGCTGAAACCAATGCTCCGGCAACTGGTTGATTTTACTCTCAGGACGTTCAAGCCACTGCACATATTGCCGTACCCTCCTTCTCAGGCTGCTTCTTCCGCTATCCGGTATACCTGCATCAGGTAGCGCAGGAAGTTGGCGTTGTCACACATCCCTTTTCCGGGGGAATCGGATATTTTTGCCACCGGCTGGCCGTTGCACTCGACCATTTTCATCACCAGATTCAGGGGTGGGCGGCCGAAATCATTGGTCAGATGCGTACCGATACCGAACAGGGGCATTATCTCGTCTTTTACCGAATTATGCAGGGCCACCGCAGTTTCCATGGTCAGGCCGTCGCTGTAGACCGCCGTCTTGGTCCTGGGGTCGATATGCAGCTCCTTGAGGCGCGCAACCAGTTTCCGCGTCCATTGATAGGGGCAGCCGGAATCATGGCGGAAGCCGTCGAACAGTTTTGCAAAATACAGGTCCAGGTCGCGCAGGAAGGCGTCCATGCCGACCACGTCGGTCAGGGCGATGCCCAGGTCGCCCCGGAATTCCCTGACCCAGGTTTCCAGAGCGATCTTCTGGCTGTCCACCAGGCGTGGACCAAGCGCCTGAAATGCCTGGAGGTATTCGTGCGCCATCGTGCCGACCGGGGTCAGTCCGTACTTCATGGCCAGCCACATGTTGCTGGTACCGATAAAGTGTTGCGGCAAGGCCTCGGCCTGACGTTGAACCGTGTATTCGTGCCAGTCGCGGCTCTCTCTTCGCCGTCCGCCAAAATCGGCATAGCGGAATCCGTGAGCGTCCGGGCTGTTTTGAAGAAATGAAATCTTCTCTTCCAGCCGGTTTCCGGGCTCCCGGTAGCTCTGGTCCGGATATTCGTTGCGGGTATACACCTCCTGGATAATTGACAGAAGATACAGCTCGAACGGCATGGCATGAACTATGGGGCCTTCCGCCTCAATCAGAAGCTTGCTGCCCCGTTCCTCGATATTCACACAGCTGCTGTCCAGCCGGAAGATCCGCAGAAAATCGATGTAATCACCGTTCAGTGACGGGATCTTGCGGAGATAGTCCAGCTCTTCTCCGGAGAAGGTCAGTGAATCCAGGCTCTGTACCTCCTCGCGGATCTCGCTGGCGTATCTGCCGATATTCACCCCAGTGGTGCGGCACTTGAAGCGGTACTTTGCGTTTGCTCCCGGATAGTGATGGAGAAAAGTCTTCTGCATGGAAAACTTGTAGCGGTCCGTATCCATCAACGTCCGGATGATCGGTTCGTCTGCTCTCATTGTGCTCCCTTTCCCATCGTGAAGATTTACAACGATTCCACAACCGTGATTCCGTTTTCGATCATTTCATCGATGGCTTTGCTAACCGTGTCGGGTGCAATTCCCCGGCTTGCCTCCAGGTTGACGACCACCTTGAACCCCGCCCGGCAGAGTTGCAGAGCTGTCGTCCTGACGCAGTAATCCGTTGCCAGGCCCCCGACAATGACCGTCTCGATGCCGTTTACCTTCAGATACTCGATCACGCCGCTGCTCTGGCGTTCCTCCAGATCATGGTAACAGGCCCCGTAGGGGTGCATGTCGGGCTCGACCCCTTTTTGTACGAAATAATCATAATCGGCCGGATGGGGCAGGCCATCGATCAACTGGTGCCCTTTGGTGCCGGATACGCAGTGCAGGTTCCAGCGCATATCGACACTCCTGCCGCTTACCTGGGAAAACTGCGGTTTTCCTTCTTCCGCTTTCCAGATCGCATTGATCGGATGTGCATCCTTCGAGCCGACCCGGATCCTTGCAAGACCGGCCTGGCGATTGAGCGCCTCCGCCAGGGCCTCGCCGCCCGCGACAGGAAGCTCTCCCGGGCAAAGGGGAGTAAAGCCCTTCTGCACATCCACATCGAAACTGGCCGTTGACTCTTTGCTGAATAACATTTTTTACCTCCACCCCCAACAGCTCTACCCTACGGTCACTCAAGCACTTACCGAAAATCGCCATGTTGATTGGCATGGCACACTAATCAATGGGTCTGCACTACTGAGAATTTCCATCAATCAATGGGCTTGGCGATTCTCTGCCAGCGCGGCAACCACCTGCTCTGGTCCCACGACCAGTATTTGATGAAGGCCTTGCCCACCACGTCAGCTTGCGGGACGAAGCCCCAGAAACGGCTGTCATAGGAGTTGTCCCGGTTGTCGCCCATCACGAAATAAGAATTTGCAGGAACCCGGACCGGTCCGAAATTGTCACGTTGATTCAATTCCCTCGGCATGATTTGCGGATCCTTATGCACCTCATGGGGATTCTGATAGAGTGATCCGTTAACATAGACACGCTTGTCCCGAACCAGGACCTCGTCGCCCGGAACGCCGATCAATCGTTTTATGAAATCTTTCGAGCGATCCTCCGGGTATCTGAAGACGATCACATCTCCCCGCTCCGGGGCGCGAAGCCGGGGTACACGAAAATCGGTAAACGGCACCTTGATGCCATATATGAACTTGTTTACCAGCAGGCAGTCACCGATCACCAACGTATCCTCCATGGAACCGGAGGGGATTTTGAATGACTGGATAACGCAGGTCCTGATTACAAGAGCCAGCACAACGGCCCATAGAATCGATTCGGCATACTCGCGGATTTTCGACTTTGCCGGGGCCTCAACTTGCTTTACCAACGTATCAACTGTATTTTCCATGTAATTTATCCATTCCCTTCAGTTCTCAGAAAACCGGTACGGCCTTGAAGACACCGAACAAAGTCCCGCCACCGGCCAAGGCATAGCGTATAAACGGATGATTGTTGAACCACTCTACGAATGAGGTTCGCGTCGCCTCATACGCATGCACCTGTTCCATGACCTTTGAGACAAATTCCGGAGAGGGCTTATATTCTTCGTTCATGGCCGACACCTCCTGCGTATATTTTCATTAGCTGTTTGATCTTCTCTTTGGCCCGAAACAAGCGGGTCTTCACCGTGGCCTGCGGGATCCCGCATTGACTGGCAATGTCGTCAAGCGATGCCCCCTGCAGGCTTTTGAGCAATGTTGTCCGGAACGGTTCCGGAAGCTGCTCCAGTGAAGCAGCCAAAGCATCCAGACCTTCCTGCCGTATTAAAGCTTCTTCGGCATTGTCCGCAGCACCGGTGATTACATGATAATCCTCCAGCGGCACGCTCTCGGTCCGCCCACGTTTTCGCAGTTCACTAATGCAGCGATTGCGGGCGCTGATATAAAGCCAGGCAGAAAAGGGCGTTCCCATGTCAGGATCGAATTTCGACAACGATTTATAGACATCCAGGAAAACCTCCTGGCCGATATCCTCGGTCAGATGGGGATCCCTCACCAGGCGATGGATAAAGGCGAGCAGGTTATGGTGGTGTTTTTGGACGAGCCCGGCAAAGGCATCAACGTCACCGCCCTGGATACGCCTGATTACGGCATTGTCATTCATTTAGGCTCCACTGCGTTCATCGATAAAAAGTAATACGCGGGAGATTCGGAAAGGTTCCCGGGAAATAGTGGAAACAACCGGATTTCCGGAAAAAAAGATGCTCATGATCTCATTTTGTTCAGGGCGGCATTAAACCCCGCAGGGACGTCGCCGCAGTCGATACAAAAAACACATCCGAAGGTTTGATCCTTCACTGTCTATTTTTGCCTTTTCTTGAGCAGGTAGCCCGAATAGCGGATCATCTCCTCGCCGCCGACGTTTACGATCCGGATCGTTTCCCCCATGCCTCGCCCCAGGCCGCTGATCACAGCTTCACTGGCGGAGACCGGCACGATGGCGACCGTCATCCTCTGATCGGCAAAGAGCGGCATGCCGTATTCCACCATGAGCACTCCCCTCTCCAGGAGCACCCGGATCCCGTCGACCATAACGGCATCATCCCCGGCATTGACGATCTCGTATTCCCCCTGGCGGCTTTGCCACTCGACTGGAATCGGCGCCGGATTTATCCGCTCCCCGACCAGCATCTCCTGGCCGTTCATATTGGCCTTCACGATCTCGCGCCCATTGACCCTGGAACGCGAGATGCCGATCCGGTCCAGTTCGCCCAGGCTGATCGGGATAATGCCGAGCAACCGGTATTGCAACCCCAAAAGGCCATCGGCCCGCGGCACCAGCCGCAGCGAGTTGCCCATGATCTCGGCCGTCAGGTAGTCCGATTTTTTGGTGATGCCGACGACACCGGCCATGGTGGCGTAGTTCCCCTCATAGGCCTGCAATTCCTCCTTGGAAAACGAACCTTCACCCGCTGTCAGCTCTGTCTTTTCGGGCTGCTTTATGCCGCTCTTGACTTCCAGCGCCAGCTTCAGCAGCTCGGTTGCCACCTTGTTGACCACCGGGCCGGCGGTGGCGGAGTTGGACAGCACCACCACCCCCAGTTTCTGTTCGGGGAGAACCGCCAGCTGGCTGCGGTGATTGATTGTCGCTCCGCCGTGGTGGGCAACCGGACCGGCATTGCGGATGTCGATGCTCCCCAGGCCGCTCAGCATCCAGGCCAGCCCGACCCGGAAATTGAGGTCAAGCTGCACGGCGCTGTTCTGGGGACGCAGCATCTCGGCCAGCGTCTCCGGTTTGAGGATCTGCCGTTCTCCGGACTGCCCTCCGGCAAACACCATCTGCATGAAGCGTGAGAGTTCCAGCACATTGGAGTTCAGGCCGCCGGCCGGAAGATCACGCAAGGGGAACTCCTCGGCCTCTTCACCCTTGCGATAAGCCCTGGACCCCAGCGGAGAAAGGTCTGGACCCAGCGCAAACCGGGAACGGGGCATGCCCAGCGGCAACAGCACGGACTCCTTCATATTGGCGCTGAAATCGCGCCCGGACAGCTTTTCCAGCGCATGCCCCAGCAGGGTCACGCCGAGATTGGAGTAGGAAAAGACATAACCGGGAGGATTGGCGACGTATTCGTCGCTGAGCAGCTTGACCAGGTTTTCGTAAGGTTGCGGCTGCCGGGTCCACATCCCCTTCAAGTAATCGGAAGGAAGCCCGGAGTGATGGGTCATGATGCTGCGGGGGGTGATAGGGCCGGCCTCCGGAAAGCGGCTCCTGGCCGAAAATTCCGGCAGGTAGCGCTGCAGGGGCTGGTCGATGTCCAGCTTGCCCTGCTCCACCAGCTGCATGGCGGCGGTGGCGGTGAACAGCTTGGAGATCGAGCCGACCCGGTAGATCGTCTCCGGTGTGGCCGGCCGCTGGTTGGCCAGATCGGCAAAGCCGAAACCTTCCGCCCAGACCACCCGCTGGTCGTCCACCAGGGCGACCGAAAGGCCGGTCACGTCATTTCTTTTCATCTCCTTGCGGACCAGCCAGGAGATGTACTCCCTGGCGTAGGTGTAATCGTTGCGCGCCATTGTTTCCGGCTTTGGCGGCATGGCGGCACAGCCGGCCAGCACAAACAGCAGTAAGATGATTGTCGCGCCTGTCTTCAGCATGGTTCGCATGGTATTCTCCATTCCCGGAGGGGTATTTTAGCGGGAGTTGTCAAGACAACCGATACACAAAGAAAGCACCGCAGTTTTTCAGTCAACATGATTCCAAGGCCACCAGATCTGATAGTTCTGTTAAATCTGAAGGATAACATTGGTGGCTGCAACTTCTCCCCGCCTGCACGCCGCAGATTATAACATATAAAACCATCCGCTTAGACCCGGCAATATCATCAAACCGTCTCTGGCATACATGTTGTACCCACGTCATGAGGTGCTGACAATTGTGCCCGCTTTAGTTTAATCCCGCCAAAGCTTGCTCTACAGCTGCTGCATAATCAATAACACGCCGGCATGATTAACGTTTCAGTATCACGGGTGCTCTACCGTAATGAATTCGCGACTACGGAGCAGCAGATAGCGGAATTGACTTCAGGAGAGATTGCCGGCCGAATCAAAAGGAGTAACACATGAAAAGTATCATTCTAGGATGTCTGCTGATGTTATTTGAAATATCTCTGTCTTTTGCTGCCACTGACTGCAGGATAGAGCAATATTTTGATCGAAATGAAGTTGTCTGCATTGGTGATAGCAAGGACAAGGCGATACCGGGTTCATCTTCAGCGACAGGTGCGAATCAGGTGATCAGCGCCGTAACTTCTCCGGTGGCGAAGATATATGGCAGTAATGTCCTCTATTCAACGGTACAGGATGCTTATGATGCCGCCGTTGATCACGATGTCATCAGTATCACCGGCGCAACCATTCCCGGACCCTTGCTGGCGCACAACCAGTTGCTCAGCTATGTTACTTTTAAGGGTGGTTGCGACAGTTCGTTCACACAAATTCCGGGAAGTTCAACAACTATCCTTGGTACGGTCACGCTGCAACATGGCATGGTCAACATGAATGCCATAAACATAGGATCAGGACCAGCATCAACTCGCCTGCCGGTAAACCTCGGAACAGCTGGTAATTTCGTGATTCTGGCAAAAACAGGAGTTTCAACCACCGGAACCACCGCGGTTGTTGGAGACATCGGTATCAGCCCTGCCGCAGCGAGTTCAATAACTGGATTCAATCTGATCGCAGATTCCACGAATACATTTTCCACATCATCACTTGTAACCGGAAAACTGTACGCATCCAATTATGCCGCGCCCACTCCTGCTGCTATGACGGCAGCTATAAGTGACATGCAAATCGCGTTCTCTGATGCCGCCGGAAGGACAACGCCCGATTTTACTGAACTGGGCGCTGGCAATATCAGCGGGATGACACTCGTGCCCGGTCTCTACAAATGGGGTACCGGAGTTTTAATAACAAATGCCGGCGTCACACTTTCTGGTGGCGTGAATGACGTTTGGATCTTCCAGATAGCACAAGGGCTGACCGTGAACAATAGTGCCATTATTACCCTGAGCGGCGGTGCACAGGCCAAGAACATCTTCTGGCAGGTTTCCGGTCAGGCGACACTTGGAACGGCGGCTGACTTCAAGGGGATTATATTAAGTCAAACTCTGATTTCCCTGAATACCGGCGCAAGAATGACCGGTCGGGCATTAGCGCAATCCGCGGTGACATTAAACGCGAATACCGTTACCGTTCCGTAAGACAAAAGCAGTTGTAACCAGCTGATAATATTCAAAAATCAATCCCCTGTGCCGTCATCATAAAAAGATGTGGTATGGGGGATTGGTATTTAAAGCAGCAAACAGGTTTTTGTTATGTGACTGACAACAAGTCATGTCGCACAGTAATCCTGTACATTAAAGGAGGTGAACAAACATGATACAAACAACCTATACCAATGCCAGGGCAAATTTTGCCGGACTCTGTGACGAGGTAACAGAAAATCGGGAGATCGTCCTTATACGTCGTCGAAATGGAAGCAACGTTGCCATGATTGCTGCCGATGAACTACAGAGTTTGGTGGAAAGTTCTTACCTGATGCGTTCACCCAAAAATGCCGAAAGGCTTCTTTCTGC
>JAURXC010000352.1 GCA_030654645.1 Deltaproteobacteria bacterium
GCATTTTCCGTAACCGCGGTTTCGGCCGGGATAGCCGGCAAGGAACTGCTGGGTAAAAAAATCTATGATGATTCGAACCTGTCAATCAACAACAACCAGGCCTGCGTCTCCTGCCATACCGGGTCTGTCGGTTGGACAGGGCCCGACAGCTTGACAAACGCACATGGCGCGGTGATGGAAGGTTCGATAGCGGGCAGCTTTGGGGACCGCAAACCGCCAAGCTCTGCCTATGCAACCCAGAGCCCGCTGTTCAATGTTCAGGTGCAGGCAGGCGCCACTCTGTTCGTGGGGGGCAACTTCTGGGATGGCCGCGCTACGGGATGGAAATTGGGCAATCCGGCCGCCGACCAGGCCCAGGGGCCGTTCCTCAACCCCAAGGAGCAAGCGCTTCCGGATGCTGCCGCTGTGGTTACCATTGTTTGCAGTTCCGATTATGCGGAGCTGTTTAAAACCGTATGGGGCGCCACAGCCTGCGATCCTGACAACACGGCTAAGGCCTACGATCTGATCGGTCTCTCTGTCGCCGCCTATGAGGCCTCCCGCGAGGTAAACCAGTTCAGTTCGAAGTTTGATGTCCACCAGAGAGGCAGGAAATGCTTGAACAAACAGGAAATACTGGGCAAGGCGCTTTTCATGGGCAAGGGCAAGTGCAATCTCTGCCATGTTGCCAGTGGCCGGACGCCGCTGTTTACCGATTATACCTTCGACAACCTGGGGATTCCGAAAAATCCGGAAAATCCGGCGACAGCTGCCGATCCTGCGTTTGTGGACCCCGGGCTGGGCGGCTTTCTGCGGAATCTGGCCGCAAACAGCGAATGGCATGCTCTACCGTTTGTTACCAGCGTGAAGAACCTCAGTTCCGAACAATTGATTCAATTTGCCTTGGAAAATGACGGAAAACACAAGGTTCCGACCCTGCGCAACGTGGATAAACGTCCCGACCCTTCTTTTGTAAAGGCCTTCGGGCATAACGGGTATTTCAAAAGCCTGGAACGCATCGTGCATTTTTACAATACCAGGGATGTGCTGCCGGTATGCGCTCCCGCCGGCCAGCTCTTTAGCGATGAATATGCCGAGGCAAACAACTGCTGGCCATCGCCGGAGAATCCCAGCAATGTAAACTCGCAGGAGCTTGGAAACCTTAACCTGAGCGCTGCCGAGGAAGCCGCGATCGTAGCGTTCATGAAGACCCTGACTGATGGTTACAAGGTGAAATGACCCGCTTTCCGCCGGAGTAAACGTACGGACCTTGGCGTTATGGTTGCGGATTGCGCGAAGGTCCGCTACCGCCGGCTTATTCCGCCAGCGGTTGATAAGTTCATCCGTGGATTGTCCCGGAGACCGGCTGAAAGAGGAACCCACATGAAGATTCTTATCAATCTGAAGAGCGTGCTGTTGGGCAGGGCATTGCAGGAGCTTCTGGAGCGTGAGCCGGAAGCGTATCTGGCTCGCTCGGTTTCCGATATCAGTCAGGCAGACGGGTTCCACCCGGACTTTATCGTGGTGGACAGCTGTACTATTCGCAACTGCGTACCGTTCCATGACCCGGAAACAAAGATCGTGTTGCTTGATTCCTGTCTGAGCGATCAGGATGTAACCAGCATGCTGCTTTCCTTTAAAATTGACGGAGTTTTGTCCGCATCCACCGACCTTACGCTTTTCAAAAAAGCCCTGGAAGTTGTGATGTCCGGGCAGATATGGATTGACAATAACAGGGTCAAGTCGATCGTCCGTAATGGCGATGCCGGAAAATCGGCGGTTCATGACGTATCATTCAGTAAAAAAGAGCGTGAAATCATTATGCTGGTTTCGCAGGGGTTTACAAACAGGGGCATTGGCGAAAGCCTTCATATCAGCGAACAGACCGTAAAGACCCATCTCAGCCGTATCTTCAGAAAAACCCGTATTTCCCGCCGTTCTCAGCTTGTGCCTTTGGCAATGAAGTTGCGCGTGCCCGATTACACGTAGGGATGGGCTCACCAACACAGCCTGCTTTAAATTCTTCTTGCAGTATTAGTTTCCATGAATCGCCATTCAGGACGGTCCACGTCCGAATCTATCCTCCGGGATGTATTGAAAATATACAATGTATTAACCCGTTACGGAATGCATTGGGTTAACTCTTTCAGCCAGAATAATTACCCGGTCGGGTGATTGTCGTAAATATCTGTTTCTGATATGAACATCCGTTGGTTGGTTATAAAGTCGGTCAAGTTTGACTTGATATTGATTAAATTTGTCGTAATCTTCATACAAACGATGATTATGGAAATTTGAAATCTTGCTTCAGGTTGATTCAAAGATCCGGCAATCACATACAGGGTGGCTCATGACAAATAATCATTCCGACTCGGCTGTGTCGTTGTGTGAAACAGAGGCAAATACCGCCATTATGGATGATTGTGACATCAGTGAGTCATTGTCACCTGAAGAGCTTAACACGTTGTTGAAAGTGGAGAATGATGAGCTGCGCGAGAAACTGCTGCAGCTTGAAACATCGCGAGCCATGTATTACGACCTGTACGATTTTTCTCCGGTCGGCTATCTGACCCTCAACGAAGACGGAATAATCACCGAGGCCAATCTGACCGCTGCTGCTCTGTTGGGTATTGAACGGCAGTATCTGATCAATAGCAATTTAACCCATTTTGTCTTTCCGGAAGATTCGGAAGCCTTTAACAGTTATTTCAAGCGGATTGTCCGGACCGAATCCAAACAGGAGTGGGAATTACGTCTGTCCAACCCCGACGGCACAACCACATGGGTGCGTCTTGAGGCAAACACGGTCTGGAAAGGTGAATACAGAGTCATCATCAGCGATATCAACGCGCACAAGCAGGCCGAGCAGGAACTTACGGAAGCAAATGAGCTGTTTTCCATGTTTATGCGTTACTCACCGGTCTATACCTATATAAAGGAGATAACATCCAATGGTAGTCGTGTCCTGCGCGCCAGCGACAATTTCGTGCAGATAACCGGAATGTCCGGTTCTGAAATGTGCGGAAAAAAAATGGACGAGCTGTTTCCAGCCGAATTTGCCGAAAAAATCAACCAGGAGGATCATAAGGTTGTTTCCAGCGGGCAACTGCTGAAGCTCGAGGAAAACTTCAACGGTCGCAACTATACCACGATCAAGTTCCCTGTTTACATTGGAGACAAGATTTTACTGGCGGGTTATACGATTGATACTACCGACCGCTGCAAGGCGGAAGAAGAACGCCTGCATCTGGAACGCCAATTGATGAATATGCACAAGATGGACAGCCTGGGGCGCATGTCGGCCGGCATTGCCCACGATTTCAACAATTTGCTGCAAGCTGTGCTCGGAAATCTGGAGCTGGCCCTGATGAAGATCGATGATCAGGACAGAATCCGCAAGCATGTCTCCCGGGCGGTCAAAGCCGCCGAAGACGCCGCCAGGTTGAGCGGTTTGATGCTGGCTTATTCAGGCAAGACACGTACCCTCATCAAGGAGCTGGACCTGAGTGAGCTGGTTGACGGGAATGCCGCGCTGCTGAGCGCTTCGATTTCCAACTCGATCACATTGGATTTTCAACTTGATCGCGGTATGCCGCCTGTCAATGTTGATGCGGGGCTGATCCAGCAGGTGCTGATGAGTCTGGTTGCCAATTCATCGGAGGCGATTGGCGCAGGCAACGGCTTGATAACAATTTCAACCGGTGTGAACTGGTTTGATCAGGTTGTATTGGATCGCAGCCGGCTGGAAGAAAAGCCGCCGACCGGTCGCTATGTATGGATGGAGGTCCGAGACAATGGTTGCGGGATGGATGATGAAACCATCTTCAAACTTTTTGATCCGTTTTTTACAACCAAATTTACCGGCAGAGGCCTGAGCATGTCGGCAACACATGGTATCATCAGAGCCCACGGCGGGGCGATCCTGGTTGACAGCACTCCCAACGCCGGAACCTGCATCCGGATACTTTTTCCGATCGCAGGTCAAAAACAGTAATAGATGCCCGGTTCTGCAAATCCCCCGCATTCCTATAGCTTTTCAGCGTTCCGCGGTCAGATAGTCACTCCTGATCATTTCGAAGTGATTGCGATGGGAGCGAAGCCGCCAATCCACGCTCCCCCGTCCGGTAATTTGCCACGGTGGAGCGATGATCTTCTGTTTCCCTTCCAATAAAGCACTGACATTGTCAATGCCCCGTCCGGCGTTGGGTCCGTCCGTCATCCCCCCCAGCCAGCGTTCCTCCGGTGTGTTTGCGGTAGACCAGGAAAATGGATCCGAAAACAGAAACGAGGCGTCGTTCGGCCGTGCAACCCGGTTGATGTCGAACAGGTGCGCCAACGGATACCGTACCCGGTCGATCAGGTTGAGCGACGCCACCTGCTGGAATGTGCCGGCGGCAAACGGCAGTGCCAGTGCATCCGCAATTATGAACTCGACCCGGTCCGGTCGCCATACGTCTGGAAGTTCAAACCGGAAGGTTTCCCGCAGGTTGCCCTCCAGCGGCAATGAGAAGCCGATGCAACGCTCCGCAGACAGACGCCGAGCGGTCCGGATGAAGGCTGACGACAGATCGCAGCCGATCGCAAGCTCGCTCCTCAGCGACATTTCAAAGGTTAGCCTGCCGACGGCGCAGCCGGCGTCGAAGGATGCGCTGCTCTGTCCGGCAAGCAGGGCTGCCCAGCCGGCATAGGCGGTGCCGGCGTCGGGCGCCTGCATCAGGTCGGCATAGTGGCTCCAGAGATAGCGGTCAACTGTGCCGGCCTCTTCATATTTCCACTGTCCTCCGCCGGTGACCGCTTCCGGTTCCGGAACCAGCACCGCGATGCCTTCCCGGATCGGGTAGCGTTTCTTACACTTGCGGCAGCAGAGCTCCGCGCTGACGATGTCGTCATCCCGTTCCCTGACGGATGACAGTTCCAGCGGAAATTCCTTTGGCAAACAGGCCGGGCAGACCAAAAACTGAGTGATGATACGTTTCATCGCGACACCATTGAAACCGGCTTGGATATGCTGAGGGACTTTGAATAATATTATTCGCGTTTAAGGTCAATTAATATCATCAGCCCGGCTTTCAACCCGTAAATGCCGAGCATGTTTCTCCGGCATTACATTTGAGAACGCTTATAATACACCAAATCTCCAATTGACAACCCCTTCGCTAAAATGTATACAGTATGCACTTCTCTTGTTTACTACATCTGCTTGACACCACAATATCCCACGAAGGAGGAACACAGATGATCGAAGCTTATCTTGCACACCAAGAGGAAAGGGCGGCCCAGGGTATTCCCGCACTGCCGCTCAGCCCTGAACAAACCACGGACCTTTGCAAACTGCTTGAGGCTCCACCGGCAGGCAAGGAAGAATTTCTGCTGAACCTGCTCAAAGAGCGCGTTTCCCCCGGCGTCGATCCGGCCGCCAAGGTCAAGGCCGAGTTCCTGGCCGGAATCGTGAACGGCAGCAAAAAGTCTCCGCTGGTTTCAAAAGTGGACGCGGTTCGCATTCTGGGCACGATGCTGGGCGGCTACAATGTAAACCCGCTGGTTGAAGCCCTGAAGGATGCCGAACTGGCCGATGAAGCCGCCTGTGCTCTTTCCGGCATGACCCTGGTTTATGACGGTTTTGATCAGGTGGTAGCTCTTTCCGCCAGCAACGCCGCAGCCAAAAAGGTTCTTCAGTCGTGGGCCG
>JAURXC010000355.1 GCA_030654645.1 Deltaproteobacteria bacterium
ACGGCCATTGACCGGTACGGCTTCGA
This sequence comes from Deltaproteobacteria bacterium, assembly GCA_030654645.1. Classification (GTDB taxonomy): domain Bacteria; phylum Desulfobacterota; class Desulfuromonadia; order Geobacterales; family Pseudopelobacteraceae; genus JACRCG01. Next base: position 27 of record JAURXC010000355.1, read on the forward strand.
AAGTGCCCCATCTTCGCCGGCAGTCGCGGCTGTCGGTGATGTCGAACCGCCCGGAGCGCCGCTGGCTCTTTCCGCTACCGTACAGGGGAGCGATGTCGTCCTGTCCTGGAGCCCTCCGCTGCCGGCCGCGGACGACCTTTCCGAATATTACGTCTACCGGGAGACCCCCTCCGGCTGGATATTGGTTGGTGTCGTTTCGCCATTGGTACCAAGCTATAATGACCGGAATCTTGCCAACAACAGCTATCGCTACCGGGTGACTGCAAGAGACTTTAAAGGGAATGAAAGTGCCTTCTCCAATGAGGCGAGTGCGACGGTTCAGGTTGAATTGCCGGCATCTCCCTCGATGTTGTCAGTTTCCGCCCCGGCAAGCGGCAGCATCCTGGATCTGTCATGGCAGCCCTCGGCTGGAAGCGGCCAGTATTCATACAATGTTTATCGTTCACTAAATGAAAGCGGGACCTTCATCAGGGTGAACACGTCCACGGTTACCGGCACAAAATTCCATGACAATGGTCTCGATAATGGCATTTCATATTACTATCGCGTAAAGGCCCTGGACTCGATCGGCAATGAAGGCGAAGCCAGCAACACCGCATCGGGCGTCCCTCGGGACACGGTAACGGTTCAGCCGATGATTTTGAAGCCGACCGTGCCCGGCACTGCTTTCGTTACAAGGGAATACGGACTGACCATAGGCGGATTCGCGGAACCTGCCGCACTGGTCGATGTGCTCGGTGATGATGCATTGATCGGCTCCGCCACCGCTTCAACCGTGGAGCGGCAAACCGACGTGGCCATGGCCATGGATACCTATGCTGTCAGTCTGTCTCCCGACGGCAAACTCCTGGCATCAAACATTAACTCGCAAGATCTGACACTGCTGGACATGTCAAACAATATCACCACAAATGTGTCTTCAGGCCTGTCATATATCTGGGGAGATCTACAATGGTCGCCAAGCGGGCGTTATCTGCTGATAACAGGCTACGATCATGACCTGCAGCCGAGAATCACCCTGTATGACCGGGAATCGGGCTCGATGCGAATCGCTGCCACTGGAGACACCTTGAACGAATTCAGCCCGTCATGGTCTTCCAGGTCAGATAACTATGTTTTTGCCGGCGCCAATCCGAACGGGCAGACAAGCATGTGGATAGCCAGTCCCGGTGACGGTTCAGTCATTCGCATTGCCGATGTAAACTTCGCCGACTTGCCGCGACTTTCTCCCGACGGCACACGGGTCGCCTACTTTGACAACGGCGTCCTGTTTGTATTTGACAGGACAAGCAGCACCACCACACTCATTGACGACAACAACGATCAGTGGTCATCCTCATGGTCGCCGGATGGTTCAGGTATTGCTTTTGTTTCGTACCGGGACGGTGATGGGGACATCTACAGCTATAACGTGGCGGATGGATCCGTTGAACGCCGAACCACCAGCAAACAGGGCGGTTATCGGGTGGTTTGGTCACCGGACGGATTGCATCTGGGTTATGTGACGTATTCCGGCAACGATGAACTGTTCATGGTTGTGGATGCAAATGGCGGTGAGAGGAGCATCTTTAACGCTTCAGGCGAGATATATGGAATCCCTGAGTGGCGCACGAACGGCGAACTGATTATCTTCGATCAGCTTGGATTGCATACTGTTCAACCGCCCGGTTATTTCTCCGCCCAGATAGACAGGCTCATTCCGGGTGAAAACCATCTTGTCGCGGTTTCGACCGACACCTACGGAAACCGCAGCACCCCTTCGGATTCGATTACCGTGGTCCTGGATACGGGGATAATGCCGGACCTGGTTGTTGCCGAAAGCGACATCTCGTTCTTTCCACCGTTCCCCAAACCGGGTGAAGAGGTCCTTCTCACCGCCAGGGTGCGCAATACCTCAAACAACCCTGCCGGCAACGTGGCGATTGATCTTTATCTGTGGGACGGGTCCGGAGACGTGGCGCTGATCAAGTCCGAATCGATCCCCGGTATCCTTGCGAACGGTGATGGAGCTGTCTCAGCCCGCTTTATTGCCGGCTCTACCATTGGAACCAGTACCATCATTGCCGTGGTTGATCCTGCAAACCAGATCCAGGAGATGGTGGAAACCAATAATCATGCCGCCAAAGATCTGATCGTCACCGATCAGGAGCTAGTATCGATCAGTTCTTCGACCAGCTCTTCCCAATTCGGAGCCAACCAGGAGGCCTCTTTCGAAGTAACCCTCATGAATAGCGGATTACCAACATCGGGAACACTGAAAGTGATGGTCGAGGACAGTAACGGCAACCTGGTCCAGTTGATCACCAGTCAGCCCCAGGACCTGCCTTACGCGTTGAATCAAAAACTGGCTTTCACCTGGAACACCGGCGCAACCTATGCCGGCTTCTACCGGCTGCATGTTTTGGTGACGGACGAGATCGGGACAGTCACCCTGGCGGAAAGCGCAACACCGTTCAGCATTCTGCCGGATATCAAGGCCAGCGGCAGCATTACAACCGACAAACAGTCTTACGGCCCCGGCGAGACGGTTGTCGTTAATGTTTCCTTCAACAATAGCGGCGTAAATCATTTCATACCGCAACTGAAGGCACGGCTTCAAATCGTTGATTCAGGGAACACCCAGCTGTTCAACGAAGAAAAGTCCTTTGCCAGCCTTCTGCCGTCAATGGGGGGCAGCTTCTCCGCCGTCTGGAATACCGGCTCGCTACCGGCTGGCACCTATGCCGCGGTAATGGATCTTTCAGCAGAAGATCAACTACTGGATACCAAGACAACAGTTTTCAATATCCTGCCGCAACCTCTGCTTAAAGGCGCTCTCACTACAGATACGGCCACAGTCCTGACCGGCCGCAGTTTCACTGCCGGCTATACCCTCTCCAACCATGGCAACAGCACAGCCACCGGAATTGTGCGCATCACCCTGCAAGACCCGGATGGGCAGACGATTGTGACCTCTACGGAACAACCCGTCGCCATACAAGTGAATGGCTCCATGCCGGGAAGCGTTACCTTCGATACAACCGGACTCACGCCCAGGACATATCAGGTCGTTCTCACGTTTAAGAGCGATGCAACCTGGCAAAACATCGCCATGGCCACCATTGCCGTCAAGGACGGCTTGCCGCCAACAATTTCCATTGTCTCTCCACTGGAAGCGGCGAGTTATTCCACCGATGTTTCTCTTTCGGTGTTTGCTTCAGATGATTTCTCCGGTGTCGATAAAGTTGAATGCAGTATCGACAACGGTGCTTGGAAAGCCTTGCCGCTTGCTGACGCTTCCAAGGGGAGATACACCTCTTTCTGGACTCCGGCCTTGGCCGACAACGGTAGCCACTCGGTATCCTTCAGGGGCGTTGACCGGGCCGGTAACAGCAGCATTCCCGTCTCCGTCAACTTCCATGTCCAGATCGACATCACTGCGCCGGTCTTGATTGTCTCCACTCTGGCAAATGAATCGTACACCAAAAGCGAGGTGCTGAACATCTCCGGCACGGTCACCGACAATGTTGCGGTCAAGGAACTCCTGATCAACGGCACCCCCGTGCATTTCAACCCGGATGGAACTTTCAGCCATGCGCTGATTCTGGCCGATGGCAGTAACACCATTGAGGTGACAGCCACCGATATGGCATCCAATCCGGTCAGCGACACCCGTACTATTCATCTTGACCAAAAAGCGCCGCTGATCGATGTCACCTCGCCGGCAGACAACAGTAAGACCGGCAAGCCGGAAATATTTGTTAGGGGCAACGTCGATGAAACCTCCACTGTCGAGGTGCTTCTGAACGGTGTTACCCAGCCGAGCGAGCGCCAGGGCGATGCCTTTGAAGCCAACCTGACGCCGGTTTACGGTTCCAACACCATCGAGGTTGTTGCTGTTGATCTGGCCGCTAACAAGGGCACTGAGAAGCGCACCGTTACATTCGACGACCAGAAACCGTCCCTGGCCATTACCGAGCCGGGCCAGGACATCCGCACCAACCGTGATGTGCTGATTCTCAAGGGGACTGTAGCCGACACCCTCACACCGGTCAGCGTCAGTATCGAAATGGATGGCGTGATCTACACTCCGGCGTTGATGGATGGCGGTTTCGAGCAGCGTCACGTCATGACTGAGGAAAAGAGCCACGTCATCAAAGTCACTGCCACCGATGAAGTCGGCAACAGCATCAGCGTCCTGCGCAACGTGATCTACGACATCACCCCGCCGGCGCTGACCATAGACCCGGTAGAGAGCCCGACGATTGATGGCAGTCAGATCATAAATGGGACCAGGGAGCCGGATAGTGCGGTCGTTGTGACATCTTCCACGGCAGCCGTGGGAGATGTTACATATCCTACGGATACGACGTGGCAGGTATCCTTGACACTAATGCCCGGCAGCAACATAGTAACCGCAAGTTCCACCGACGGTGCGAATAACGTCGCCACCATCTCGAAGGAGATCGTTTACACTGTCTCAACGTCGAACAACATCTTCTCCGCCGCTATTTTCGGTAACTCCGGTGTCACCATGACGGGCAACAGTTATACCGACAGTTATATCAACAGCCCGTCAAGCTGGATAAGAGGCAAATACAAAAACGGAGATGTCGCGTCAAACTCCCTGCAACCATGCGGCATAAAAATGAGCGGCGGAACCCAGGTCTTCGGTAAGCTATGGGTTGGTCAAGATGGCAACCCGGCGATAGTCGGGTGTACCAACGGTGGCGCGACAGTCTCCGGCGGCAGCGGCGCCCTAGCTGTTGCCAAGGACATGACGCCGAAAGCCGATCCAGCCGGAGGGATATCGATCGGAGCCATCAAGCTCTCCGGGCACGGCTCCAAAACTTTGGCAGCCGGTGATTATCGTGTTTCAACAATCAACATTAACGGGAACAGCACACTTTATCTTAGCGGTCCGCTGACGCTTCATGTTGACGGGAATTTTTCGCTTTCCGGCAATTCGAGTATCGTCATAACGTCAGGAGAAGTGACTATTTATCAAAACGGCCGGAAACTGCAGATAAGCTGCGGAAGTATCGTCAATACAAACAAGACTCCTGCAAGCCTGGTTATCTATGGGACTGCCGGACTTCAGACCGTAGACATCTCGGGTAACACGGATCTTCATGCTCTGGTCTATGCCCCGACAGCTGTCATCAGGCTGTCAGGCGGACAGAATACTTTTGGTTCAATTATTGGAAGCAGTGTGGATATCTCGGGGGGATCGTCTGTTCACTACGATGAAGGGCTGAAGGAGTAAGAGAATAAGAAAAGGGGCTAGCTAAACCCGCTAACCCCTTGATTTTTATGGTGGGCGCTACTGGGATTGAACCAGTGGCCCCTGCCGTGTGAATGGAGTAAAATAGCTTTTCAATATATCCACTGTTTTTCCCTGCCTTGATTCCATGCCGCTTTGCGCTGTAAATACTTCTTTTAGCCTTGCTCTGTTTGCTCTTCTTTTATTTCCTTACATTACATTTACATGACACTTATGGCTAATTGCCGGTTGGCGG
>JAURXC010000360.1 GCA_030654645.1 Deltaproteobacteria bacterium
CGACAGCCGCTCTCAACCCCAAAGGCTCATTGCTGATCGATGCTGCAATCGGCCTCGTCCTGCTGGCTGTAATGTCCGGCATCATCGGTTTTCTGAGCAACTCGGCCTTTAAACCGCTCTCCGGAATTGTTGCCGCCCTTGAAAAAGCTGCCGGCGGTGACCTGTCCATAAGGGCGGACGTTTCCGGCAATGGCGAATTCGTACGTCTTGCAACCGCCTTCAATACAATGATGACCGATATGAACAAGGCCATGCGGCAGTTCTTCTCCGTCGCTGACACGGTAAGGGATTCGGTGGTGATGGTACGTTCCACAACCGATGCGATGGCATCCGCGGCCGAGGATGTTGCCGTTCAGGCCAGCACGATTGCCACCGCCAGTGAAGAGATGTCGGCCACCTCCGGCGACATCGCCCGCAACTGTCTCTATGCGGCCGAAAGCGCCCAGAAGGCCACGGAACAGACCCATAGCGGCTCCCAACTGGCCCAGAGCAGCTCCCGGCTGATGGAGAACATAGCGCAGCGGGTGAACGTATCATCCAAAACGGTCGAAGGACTTGGGCAGCGATCGGATCAGATCGGCGCCATCGTCAACACGATCCAGGACATTGCCGACCAGACCAACCTGCTGGCATTGAACGCAGCCATCGAAGCCGCACGGGCCGGTGAGCAGGGACGCGGATTCGCGGTCGTTGCCGATGAAGTGCGGGCTCTGGCCGAACGTACCACCAAGGCGACCAAAGAGATTGCCACCATGATCAAGGCGATCCAGAGCGAAACCCAGAGCGCTGTCAGCTCAATGTCGGAAGGGGTTGACGAGGTCAAGCGCGGAACGCTTGAGACCACCCGTTCCGGCGAAGCCCTGGAGGACATACTCAACAAGATCAACGACCTGACGATGCAGATCAGCCAGGTTGCCACAGCCGCCGAGGAACAGACCGCCACAACCCAGGAGATCACCAACAATATCCAGATGATCACCGACGTGGTAAACCGGAATGTGGAAAATGCACACAGCACGACCCAGGCGACAACCATGCTGGCCAAACAGGTTGACGGCCTGCACGAACTGGTCGGCCACTTCCGCCTTTCCAAAGCGCTGGAGTGGGACGCATCATTTGCAACCGGCGTCTCAACCTTTGACCAGCAGCACCGGAAGCTGTTCGACATGGTCAACGAGTTGGCTGACGCCATGCAGCAGAAGAAGAGCAAGGAAGCGATTGGTCGCGTCCTGAACGGTCTGGCGGAATACACGGTCAATCACTTTGCCGATGAGGAACGCAGCTTTGCCCAGTCGCGCTACCCTGAAGAGAAAGAGCACAAGGCAATGCACAAGAAGCTGGTGGATCAGGTAGTGGAGCTGATCGGCAAGTTCAATGCCGGAGAAACGCTATTAACCCAGGATGTGATCAACTTCCTGCAGGACTGGCTGATCAACCATATCAAAGGAACCGACAAGAAATACGGTCCGCACCTTAACAAGAACGGGATCAAATGATAGCGATTATCGACTACGGCATGGGCAACCTCCGTTCCGTACAGAAAGGTTTTGAGAAGATCGGCGCCGAAGCGGTTGTCACTTCCGATCCGCTGGTGATTCTTGAAGCCGACAGAGTGGTTCTTCCGGGCGTGGGAGCATTCCGCGACTGCATGCGCAATCTTGAGCAGGGCGGTTTTGTCGAGCCGCTGTTGAAAGTCATTGCCGGCGGCCGGCCGTTCTTGGGAATCTGCGTAGGAATGCAGCTTCTGTTTACCGACAGCGTCGAATTCGGCCTGTACAGCGGACTGGATGTGATTCCCGGCCATGTTCTCCGTTTTCCCGACAACATGAGCAATTCCGGTGAACGTTTGCCAGTGCCCCAGATGGGCTGGAATCAATTATCCTTCAAGAACCGGCCGGCAACATTCGAGGGGATCGAGGAGGGCAGCAACGTCTATTTCGTCCATTCCTACTACGTCAAGCCGGACGATGACGCGGTAGTCGCCACCACCACCGACTACGGCATCGAGTTCTGTTCGTCGATCTGGAAGGACAATATCATCGCCACCCAATTCCACCCTGAAAAATCGCAGGAGATCGGCCTGCGTATACTGAAGAACTTTGCGGAGCTGAAATGATCGTCATACCGGCCATAGACCTGAAAGATGGAAAATGCGTCCGCCTCGAACAGGGGCTGATGGATAAGGACACCGTTTTCAACGACAACCCCGGAGCCCAGGCCCGTGCCTGGCAGGATCAGGGAGCGGAACTGCTCCACATTGTGGACCTGGACGGCGCTTTTGCCGGAGAGCCCAAGAACAGGGGCGCGATCGAGGACATCATAAATTCGATAACGATCCCGGCTCAATTGGGAGGCGGCATCCGTGACATAGCCACCATCGAAGCCTATCTCTCACTCGGCCTTTCCCGCGTAATCATCGGCACGGCCGCCCAGCGCAACCCGGAGCTGGTACGCGAAGCCTGCACCAGGTTTCCGGGACGGATCGTGGTCGGCATCGACGCCAAGAACGGCATGGTCGCGGTGCAGGGTTGGGCAGAAGTAACCGACATCACCGCGGTTGAACTTGCCAGGAAGTTTGAGGACTGCGGAGTTGCGGCGATAATCTACACAGATATTTCCCGCGACGGGATGCTGCAGGGCCCCAACCTTGAGGCCACCAAAGCATTGGCCGAAGCGGTCTCGATACCGATCATCGCGTCAGGCGGCGTTTCCAGCCTGAAAGACATCGAAAATCTGATGGCGATCGAAGCAGCGGGCATAACCGGCGTTATTACCGGCAAGGCGGTCTACACCGGAGCGATAAGTCTTAGCGAGGCGATAGCTTTGACGAAGGGACGCCCCTGAAATGCTAACCAAACGTATTATTCCCTGCCTGGATGTCAAAGGTGGCCGTGTTGTAAAAGGGGTTCAGTTCCTGGAACTGCGTGACGCCGGAGATCCGGTTGAAATCGCCGAAATGTACGATCAACAGGGCGCTGATGAGCTGACCTTCCTGGACATCACCGCTTCCAGCGACCAGCGCGACACGATCATCGACGTGGTGCGCCGCACAGCCGAGCGCGTCTTCATGCCGCTGACCGTCGGCGGCGGTATTCGCTGCGTAGAGGATATCCGCCGGATGTTGAATGCCGGAGCCGACAAGACCTCGATCAACACCGCCGCGGTCCATCGTCCCGAATTTGTAAAAGAGGCTGCCGAACGTTTTGGTTCCCAATGCACCGTGGTGGCGATTGATGCCCGCAGGGTGCCGGGTGAAGAACGTTGGGAGGTATACACCCATGGCGGTCGCAACCCGACCGGCATCGACGTTGTAGAGTGGGCCGTGAAAATGGAACAGTTCGGTTCGGGCGAGATACTTCTGACCAGCATGGATTGCGACGGCACCAAGGACGGCTACGATCTGAAACTGACCCGCGCCGTGGTCGATGCGGTCTCGATTCCGGTCATAGCCTCCGGAGGCGTCGGCAATCTGGAACACCTCTACCAAGGCTTCACCACCGCCGGCGCCAGCGCCTGCCTGGCCGC
>JAURXC010000374.1 GCA_030654645.1 Deltaproteobacteria bacterium
GGGCCAGAGTATCCTGTCTGCAATAACAGTAGAATTGGACGGCGCACAGGCGCTGACCAGAAACAGGGCCAACAGGCTAAGAACATTTCGAAGGAAAGGTGATAAGAAAGGATTCAGACGTGCGCAATGATTCAATTGACATGGACTCCATGCATGATAGTTGAATCAATTATTCAGCAAGAAACGTTCCAGAAGCAACAGGTGTAGAAATAGCAACCCGGTAGTAGCGGATGATCGGGAACGGGATCACCCATGGGATTTACGTCCCCGTGATTTCATAAATGCCGCTATCAGCGCCGGCTGCCGGTGAACCTCAGCAGCATCAGGAAGAGATTGATAAAGTCCAGGTAGAGCGTCAGCGCGCCGAGAATGGCCGGCTTCCTCCCCTCGGTTCCCTGGGCCGCCATTTCCTTGATCTTCCAGGTATCGTAAGCGGTCAGGCCGGTGAAGACAATCACACCGATGCCGGAGATGATCCAGGACACCGCGCTGCTGCCAACAAAGATATTGACGACCGACGCGATCACCACGCCAATCAGTCCCATGAACAGGAAACTGCCCCATGAGGTCAGGTCGCGTTTGGTCATGTAACCGTAGATGCTCATCGCCCCGAACATGCCGGCGGTGGTGACGAAGGTGGTGGTGATTGAGTTGGCCGTGTAGACCAGCGCCACGGCGGATAGCGTGATGCCGTTCAGAGCGGAATAGGCGATGAATATCAGCGTGGCGGTGGCGGCACTCAACCTGTTGATCGCACCCGACAGCGTGAACACCAGGGCCAGCTCTCCGATCATCAGGCCGTAGAACACCAGCTTGTTTCCAAACACTGCGTTGAGTATCGCCGGCGAGGAGAGCGTGATCAGCGCCATCAGCGCCGTGATCGCCAGTCCCGCCCCCATCCAGGCGTAAACCTGGCGGACAAGGGCATTCTGCCTTACTACGACTTGTGTTGCGGTACGATTGTAGCCGGTTTCAAATTCATTCATTTTGGAGCTCCTTGGGTTGGACTAATTTGCGAAATATTGTATCAATTCGCCTCACGTGGTTTCAATTCGTATAAAATGGTGGCGGATTGGTCCATCAAACGCACTCCTCGCACACGTCATCGCTGGTGCCCTGAAGTCGGCAGCCGCACTTCCGGCAGGCATTGTCCCAATCCGGATGACCTGCGCTGATAGCCCGCTGTTTGGCGTCCAGTCGCCTGACTTCAGCCTCCATCTCCTCGTTGTACTGGCATTCAAACATATTATACCTTTCCGCCCTTATTATGTGACAGGCACGATGTTGCAGCTTTCCGTGGTGACATCGAAGACCACCCTGGCCTTACCGTCCTTCAGCTGCTTGATAACCTGTTCGACCTTGTCGTCCAGGCTGTATCCGGAATCACCCAGCTCGGACCACTCCCTGGTGACAAATTCCTCAATCATTCTGCGCAGAGTGTCCGGGTCGATACGCTCCAGCGGCACCTCAATACCCCCGCTCATGCGATGTTCCGGGCAAGTTTTACTGTAGCAGCTATGTTGCGTGATGCGCTACGGATATTTGCGGCTGAGTTATTCAAGGCTTCCTCCAGTGTACAAACCTGAGAGAGTACACTGAAAACCGCGTCGATACCATACCCATGTACAACCGCCACATCTTCCGCAAGAGTGCCGGCGATGCCGATCACCGGTTTGCCGTAGCGCCGGGCCACCCGCGCCACGCCGACCGGCGTTTTTCCATGGATCGTCTGGCTGTCCATGCGCCCCTCTCCCGTAATCACCAGGTCGGCATCCCGCACCACCGCCTCAAGCCCGACGGCCTCCATGACAATATCGATGCCCGGTCGCAAAACGGCTCCGAAGAACGCCAGCAGCGCCGCCCCCATGCCGCCGGCGGCTCCGCCCCCCGGCGCCAGTGCCACATCCATCCCGAGATTTCTTTCGATCAGGCCGGCATAGTGGACCAGGCAGGCGTCCAGTTCCGCCACCATTGCCGGCGTGGCACCTTTTTGCGGCCCGAAAACGACGCTGGCGCCGGCGGGTCCGGTCAGAGGATTGTCCACATCGCAGGCGGCCTCAATCCGGCATGTTTTCAAACGCGGATCCAGACCGGAAATATCGATGCGAGAAAGGTCTTTCAGACAGCCGCCGCCAAAACCGATCTCACAGCCGCAACTATCCAGCAGCTTCACCCCCAGCGCCTGGAGCATGCCGGCGCCGCCGTCGTTGGTGGCGCTGCCGCCGATGCCGACGATCAAATGGCGGATTCCGGCATCCAGCGCGGCTTTGATCAGCTCTCCAGTGCCATAGCTGTTAGTCTTCAGCGGATTGCGCAGATGCGGAGCAACAAGTGCCAATCCGCTGGCCGCCGCCATCTCGATCAC
>JAURXC010000382.1 GCA_030654645.1 Deltaproteobacteria bacterium
CCCACCGTGATATTGAGAGCCGTCGCCAGAATGGCGTAGAGAATCGCGGAGGTCAGCACATCAAGCAGATAGTTGGAAGAGGCAAAGGGTAGCAGAACTGCCGCGCCAAGCACCAGCCCGACCGTTACGAAACGGTGCGCCAGCACAACATTGACCAGACGGGCTCTGAACCGGGCGAATGAGCGGTTGCCTTCGGCAAAGGTGGCGAAACGGCGCAATCCCCATGCCCCGAGCAAGACCAGTGGCACATAGACAGTGTTCGTTTTCATGAAGGGGAGGCAGATCAGGAGCATCCCCAGATAGAAGAAGAGGTCGTATCGCAGATTACGCCCGCTCATTGACACCCTTTCCGAGCAGACCGGACGGACGGAACACGAGCACTGCAATCAGGATGAAAAAGGCGTAGACATCCTTGTATTCGCTGGAAAAATAACCGGCGCCCATGGCTTCGATAATTCCGAGCAGAAAACCGCCGATCATGGCGCCCGGCACATTGCCTATGCCCCCCAGCACCGCAGCGGTAAAAGCCTTGATTCCCCCCAGATAGCCGAGGGTAAAGTTGATCGAGCCGTAGTACAGGCCGATCATGACCCCGGCGCATGCCGCCAGGAATGAACCGGCCATAAAGGTCACCGAAATGACGGTGTCAACGTTGATCCCCACCAGCGACGCCATGAACGGATCGGTGGAGGTCGCCTTGATGGCGATGCCGAGCCGGGTGCGGTTGATGAACCAGTAAATCAGCGCCATCAGGGCGATGGAAGAGAAGATGATCACCAGCTGCAGCAGGGTGAACGACACCCCGCCCAGGGTCATGGCCCGCATGCCGATGGTCTGGGGGAAAATCTGATCCTTGGCGCCCATGCTGATCATGACGAAGTTTTGCAGGAAGATCGAAGCTCCCAGGGCGCTGATCAGCGGGGTAAGCTTGGGGGCGTTGCGTAGCGGACGGTAGCAGATTTTTTCCAGATAAAAGCCGTACAGCGAGCAGATCACCGCGGCAATGAGCAGCACGACCAGCAGGATCAGAATCACATTCCCCTGAAGAAACGGCGGCATGGCCGGGATCAGGGAGATCAGGATAAAACCGAGATAGGCGCCGATCATGTAGATCTCGCCATGGGCAAAGTTAATCAGCTTGAGCACGCCATAGACGAGGGTATAGCCGAGCGCGATAAGCGCATAGCTGCCGCCGATGGTTATGCCGTTCAAGAGGTGCTGGAGAAACATTATTTGACTTGCTTGAACTTGCCGCCGTCAACCTTCCACACCACATACGGTGACTCTTTAACGTCACCCTTGGCATCAAACTGGATGTGCCCCAGTGCGCCTTTGTAGTCGATGGCGCGGATCGCGGCGGCCAGTTTCTTGCCCTCCGTGGCTCCCGCGCTCTGGATCGCCTGCAGCATGATGTTGGTGGCGTCATAGGCATAGACCGAGTACACGCCCGGCTCGCCGAATTTCTTGCGATAATTCTCGTTGAACCCTTTTGCGGAAGCGGCCTCTTTGGTGTCAGGACCAAAAGTGGCATAGGTACCTTCCGTGGCCGGGCCGCCGATTTTCAGCATCTCTTCGCTCATGATGCCGTCGCCGCCAATAAAGGGGGCGGTGCCGCCCATGGCTTTATACTGTTTAACCAGCAGACCACCTTCGGTGTAGATGCCACCAAAGAAGACCAGATCAGGATTGGCAGACTTGACCTTGGTGACCACCGGGGAATAATCCTTTTCCCCTTTGGTGATGCCTTCAAAAGCAACAACCTCGACCCCGGAGCCCAGATTCTTCTTGAACTCCTCGGCAAAGCCCTGGCCGTAGGTGGTCTTGTCGTGGATAATCGCCACTTTTTTCACCTTCAGCTTCTGTACGGCAAAATCACCGGCAGCTTTTCCCTGCTGATCATCACGACCGCAAACCCGGAACACATTGTCGAAGCCCTGATCAGTCAGCTTGGGGTTGGTGGAAGCATGGGAAATCTGCGGGATTCCTGCTTTGTGATACACTTCGGAAGCAGGTATGGAGCAGCTGCTGTTGAAATGCCCGACCACACCCACAACGCCTTCGGACACAAGCTTGTTGGCCACCGCCACAGCCTGACGTGGCTCGGCCTGATCATCACCCGGCACGACTTCGATCTTTTTCCCCAGAACACCACCTTTGGCGTTCCATTCTTCAACCGCAAGCTTAACGCCGTTGAGCATATCAGCGCCAAAAACCGCCTCGGGGCCGGTCAGCTGCCCGGCCGCACCGATTTTAATCGCAGCGGACTCCTGTCCGCCTTTCTTTGTGCATGCCGCCATTGCCAGGCACATCAGGCCAAAAACAAGTAATTTTTTCATAGACTACCTCCTGCGCTGAATTGTCTACAGTAAAACAGTGACACTGTTTTACACAATTGTTCCTGTAAATCAAGATTTTTGCTGAATAAATACGATAGATAGCAGCGGGGCTGTGGATAACCCGGCATCGGTGGGTCTTGCCGATAGGTGGAAACGAAGCGAGGCTATTTCCGGGTATCCTTCTCCGGCAGGGACTTTCACCCTGCAAGATACGCCGGACTCTGCTTGGCGCGAGGTAAAATCGAGACTTAGGGGGTCGCATCTCCATTATTCTCAAATGTGACATATTGAGATGCGATCCTACGACACTCTATTGCTTGAAAAATGTTGCCTCGCAAGGCCTTATCTCGATGCGCTTGGCCTTCCCGCTGGATTGAGTGAACTTGCCGCGCATACGATATGAGTACGGTGTGTTGGGCTGAAGTTTCCCGACCGAATACTTCGGATTAGCAGTCCGGCCGTGAGCATTGATTCCCACATTTCCACCTTTCGTTATTACACCGATCATTGTCAGAGAAGCCGGTTGCCCGGTCTTGCCGTATTGTCCTAACAACTTGCCATCCTTTACATCTGCGAAAAAGTCGTATGTATAGCCTTTGGCAAGAGATCCGTTTCTCTCGAAATCATCGCAAATGAGCGATACCGCCCATCGACCATCGAACGACGTCTCAACATCTGCATTGGTCGCCAGCTTTGCAACAGCCAGGTCATAATCCTTCTGAACCGCTTCATTTTTTGACGTTTTGCCTTGCTTGGAGGATAATTTAGCGCTGTCGAATTCCTGTCGCAACCGCTTGATCTCCTTGAGCGAATCGCTGATTTGAGCCTGGAGATGCTTCAGTTCAGCAGATTTATCCCGATCATCGTGCATTAAAGCAATTGCTTTGGCCACCTCATCTGCATCGGCGGTGATTTTTGCCCTCAGGAAATAGTCCTCACCATTCCATATTTCCTTGATGACGACCGTCGCAACCCAGCCGGAAGTATATGCTACGATTTCGTCTTTGGTCAGCGCCGAATCTTTGACCTCTGTATTACTAACAAGATAGGCGCCCAGTTCCTCAAGGAGCAGGCGTTTCACTTGTTCCAGAGCTATGGCTCGGCTAGAAAGCTTACTGTCTGCTTCACTGGCGCGGTATGTGTATTCCCGGGTTACAGTAATTGGCTTGGCTATGGCTAAGTTCCATCCAGACAAAGCAATTGTTACTACGAGCAGGGATATAAGTCGCCGCACTATCTTTGTTTT
>JAURXC010000395.1 GCA_030654645.1 Deltaproteobacteria bacterium
GCGGCACCGGCGGCTATGACTTCGGATATTTCCGGTTTGAAGGCGAAATATCATACAGGAACTCCGAGATCAGCTCGATCACTGATCAGTACGGTGACAAATATCGCAGGGCGGACGGAAATCTGGGCGTGGCGGCTTTTATGACCAATGCATTTTTCGACCTGCACAATGCAAGCAGAGTAACTCCCTATCTGGGGGGCGGCATCGGATTTGCCACCCTCCAGCTGAGTGACACCTATGGCACCGCTGCGAGCGGCCGCTACCGCCTGTACGACGAGGGTGATGACACGGTTTTTGCGTATCAGGTGGGGGCCGGCGTGGATATCGCCATCAACCGCAGATTCTCGATGGATGTGGGCTATCGCTACTTTGGAACCGACACGGCGAAAATCAATGAAGACTCCGCATGGGTGAACAGCCTTAAATTTGAAAGCCACAATGTTGCGGTAGGCTTCAGGGTCAATTTCTAACCAGTTTTTCCAAAGCTACTTTTATTACGGGATGGAATAATTCTGCCGGCGCCATGAATATTGGCGCCGGCTTTCCTGTTTCCGGTTTTGCCGCTTTTGAAAACGGCAACGTTCTGGTATAGTTGCCCCCATGATCGCCCCTTCCTTCTATCATCTTGCAGTATATGCCCTTGTAACCGTAGCGCTGATCGGCGTGCTGCTGCTGGCCGCTTGGTGGCTGGGGGCCAGCAGCACCTCTCCCGCCAAGCAGATGCCCTATGAATCCGGGGTTGCCCCCAGTGGCTCCGCCCGCCTGGCTTGGCCGGTGCCGTTCTACCTGGTGGCGATCTTATTCATCGTCTTCGACGTTGAGGCGGCCTTCATCTTTGCCTGGGCGCTGGTGTGGGACGAACTGGGGCTCGCCGGGCTGGTCCAGATCACGGTCTTCATCGTGATCCTGTTTGCCGGGCTGGTATGGTTGTGGTTGAAGGGTGGACTGGACTGGGGACCTTCCAGGGAGAGAAACGCAGATTTTTCACAATCTCTGCGTAAGTCTTCGGAATAGATCGTGCGACGTAGCGCTGCTACGTCTCCTCACCATTCCTCGACAGCCTTGATCTTGCAAAAACTTTGCGTTTCAGGAGTCATATTTTGAAGGAAATACCGCAGAATGTAATCCTGACCCGCCTGGACGACCTGATCAACTGGGGGCGCGCCAACTCGCTCTGGCCGATGTTCTTCGGGCTTTCCTGCTGCTTTGTCGAGATGATGACCTCGTTCACCTCGCGCCACGATGTTTCCCGCTTCGGAGCCGAGGTGCTGCGCGGCACGCCGCGCGAGGCCGACCTGATGGTGATCGCCGGAACCCCCTTCGTCAAGATGGCCCCATCGATCCTGCACCTGTACGAGCAGATGGCCGAGCCGCGCTGGGTCATGTCCATGGGCAGCTGCGCCAACTCGGGCGGCATGTACGATGTCTACAGCGTCGTGCAGGGGGTCAACCAGATCCTGCCGGTGGATGTGTACGTTCCCGGCTGCCCACCCCGCCCGGAAGCCTTCATGCAGGGCCTGATGCTGCTGCAGGAGAAGATAAAAAGCGGCGAGCGCCCGGCACGGCCGGTGCTGCACATGTCCGGCGGCTGGCAGGGAACCACCGTGCCGGTGCTGGTGCCGGGAGAGACCAAATCCAACGACACCCGCGGACCGGGCATGGAGAAGATTGCAATCCGCGGCGCGGCGGCCGGCCACCCCAGACAGTTCCAGCCCCGCTCGGACGAGATCTGGCGGCCACCCGCCCCCCGCCATGCCTACCCGGATTTCGATCTGCCGGGAGAGATCGGGCGGCTGTTCGGCGGACAGGTCGCCATTGACGACAGCGCCACGGACATGCTGACTCTGCGTGCTCCGTCCGAAACCGTGCCGGAACTGCTGAAGCATCTCAAGAACCGCTCCGGCGCTTCCTTCAAGCGGCTGGAGGACATCGCCGCCGTGGACGAATCCTGCCGCCTGGAACGGGGCCGTTTCAAGGATTTCACGCTCAACTACCACCTGCTCTCCTTTGACCAGCCCGGCTATCTGCGCATCAAGACCGAACTGAGCGGCGACACCCCCGAACTGCCGTCGGTCACATCGGTTTTCCCGGCCGCCGACTGGTATGAACGGGAAGTATTCGACATGTACGGCATCCGTTTCGCTGGACACCCCAACCTGCGCCGCATCCTGATGCCGCACGACTGGCAGGGGCATCCGCTGCGCAAGCAGCACCCCTTCCGCGCCACCGAGATGAAACCGTACACCACCGAAGACGCCCGCCGCCACGCCCCGCTGCCCGCCTCCGACTTCTTCGAAAAGATCGGCGAGGGGGAACTGCTGCTCAACCTGGGACCGCAGCACCCCGGCACCCACGGCATCATCCGCTGCATCCTCAAGCTGGACGGGGAGGAGATCCGCGACATCGACTTCGACATCGGCTACCACCACCGCGGGGCCGAGAAGATCGCCGAGCGCCAGCACTGGAACCAGTTCATCCCCTACACCGATCGCATCGACTACCTGTCCGGCGTGCAGAACAACCTGGCCTACGTCAACTCGGTCGAACGGCTGTGCGGCATCACGGTGCCGGAGCGGGCCGAATGCATCCGCGTGATGCTGTCCGAGCTGTTCCGCATCGCCAGCCACCTGGTCTGGCTGGGCACCTTCACCGCCGACGTGGGGGCCATGACGCCGGTCTTCTACACCTTCACCGACCGCGAAAAGATCTTCGACATCGTCGAGATGATCACCGGCGGCCGCATGCACCCGGCCTGGTTCCGCATCGGCGGCGTGGCCGAGGACCTGCCGGACGGCTGGCAAAAGCCGGTCAGGGAGCTGCTGGAATGGCTGCCGCCGCGCCTGAAGGAGTACCAGCAGCTGATCGAAGGCAACCCGATCTTCCGCCAGCGCCTGAAAGGGGTAGGCGCCATCTCGTTGGCCGATGCCATGGAATGGGGGCTGTCCGGCCCCAACCTGCGCGCCTGCGGTTTCGATTGGGACCTGCGCCGCAAGCTGCCCTACGGCGGCTACGAGCGTTTCGATTTTGAAGTCGCCACCGCCGAGGGGGGCGATTGCCAGGCGCGCTACCAGGTGCGCATGGAGGAGATCCGCCAGTCGCTGCGGATCGTGGAGCAGGCTATGCAGGAAATGCCGGAGGGACGCTGGATCACCGATGATTATCGATATGTGCTGCCCCGGAAGCAGGATGCGCTGAAGGACATCGAATCGCTGATCCACCACTTCGTCAACAGCACCCGCGGCATGTCGGCGCCAAGGGGCGAGAACTACAGCGCCATCGAGGCGCCCAAAGGGGAATACGGCTATTTCGCCGTCTCGGACGGCCTGGCCATCCCCTACCGCCTGCGGATCAAGACCCCCAGTTTCCCCCACATCCAGGCCCTGCCGGTGATGAGCCGAGGCTGGCTGCTGGCCGATTTCCTGGCGATACTGGGTTCGGTGGATTTCGTGCTGGCCGACCTGGACCGGTAATTTTTTTTACTGCAGCAATCATTTGTTCAACAAAAGCGGATACAAAAAAGCCGGAGCATTTACCAGCTCCGGCTTTTTTTGATGCATGTTCCCGGCAAGGCCTGCTTCTCACGCCTGGCTTTTCTCGAAGATCTCCGCAAAATCATCCTTTATCTCCCTGAAGGCGTCCAGGATGCGGGGATCGAAATGGTGCGGCATCGTGCGGTTGTCGCCCTTCAGGATTATGTCGCAGGTTTTGTCGTGATCAAAGGCCGGTTTGTAGACCCGGCTGTTTCGCAGCGCGTCATACTGGTCCACGATCATCACGATCCTCCCCTCCAGCGGTGTTTCCTCCCCTTCCGTGCCGGCCGGATAGCCGCTGCCGTCCCAGCGTTCGTGGTGGGTGGCGGCGATCACGGCCCCCATCTTGAGCATCCTGTGCGGCGAGCCCCTGAGGATGCGCTCGCCGATGACCGTGTGCTGCTTGATTGTGTTGAATTCCTCGGACGTCAGGGCGCCCGGCTTGAGCAGGATCGAGTCGGGAATACCTATTTTTCCCACGTCGTGCATCGCACTGGCGACCGAGATATCGTCGATGAACTCTTCGCCCATGTTCAGATGCTGCGCCAACCTCTTGGCGTACATGCCGATCCTGGCGATGTGCAGGCCGGTATCCTCGTCGCGCAATTCGGCGGCGGCCGTGAGGCGCTCGATGATTTCGCGGCTCATGTTGGTGATTTCGCCCAAGGCGGCGTTCAGTTCGGCGGTGCGCTTTTCGACGGTCTTTTCCAGCTCGATCTTGTAGTTCTTTTCAATCTGGGTCAGCCGTTTGAAATTGACCCCCTTTTCGACGGTGTGGATCAGGTAGGGCGGACGGTATGGCTTGATAATGAAGTCGAAGGCCCCCTTCTGAATCGCCTTGACCGCCACGTCCAGGTCGGCATAGGCGGTCATCAGCACCACCGGTGTCTCACGGTCGAGAAAACGGATTTTCTCCAGCAGCTCCAGCCCGTCCATGACCGGCATGTTGATGTCGGTCAGCACCAGATCGACCGGCTCCATGATAAAGCGCTTGATGGCGTCATGCCCGCTGGAGAAGGCGCGGACACTGAAACCGTATTCGGTCAAAAGCGTGGTAACGCTTTCCAGCACGAAGCGGTCGTCATCCACTACAAAAATATTTCCGGCGGAATCAATGGGCATTATCCAGCACCTCGCGTATTTTCATTAGCAGCTGCTTGGGGGAGTAGGGCTTGGCCAGGTAATTCATCCCGCTTTCAAAGCCGCCCTGCTTGATCAGCACATCTTCGGGGTAGCCGCTGCAGAACAGCACCCTGACCGCCGGATCAATGGCCCTGATCGCATCATAGACCTCGCGTCCCTTGAGCTTGGGCATGATTACGTCCAGTATCACCAGGCTGATCCTGTCGCGGTTGTCCCGGAACTGATCCAGCGCCTCCTGGCCGTCCCCGGCCTCCAGCACCGAATAGCCGAATTCTTCCAGGATCTCCTTGGCCAGTATTCGGGCGGCTTGGTTATCTTCCGCGACCAGCACCAGATCGCTGCCCTGCCGCACCGGCGCGCCCTCCTCCGGCGACAGTGCGGCAGGAACCGGCGATCCGGTCAAAAGAGGAAGATAGATCTGCATGATCGTGCCAAGCCCGATGGTGCTCTGACAGGTTATGTATCCGTTATGCTTCTTGACTATGCCGTACACGATCGAGAGTCCCAGGCCGGTGCCCTTGCCAAGATCCTTGGTGGTATAGAACGGTTCGAAAATGTGCCGGGCGGTTTCTTCGTCCATCCCCTCACCGCAGTCGGTAAAGGTCAGCAAGGCATACTCACCGGCCTGCCCGAAGCCCCTGGATATCACGAAATCGGAGTCAAGCGTGACCATCTCGGTCGCTATCACGATCGAGCCGCCGTTCGGCATCGCGTCGCGGGCATTGGTGGCCAGGTTCATCAGCACCTGCTCGATCTGACCGCTGTCGGCCATCACCGGCAGTCCCTCTGCCGACGGGTTTATTTCCAGGTTGATGTCTTCACTGATCAGGCGCCGCAGGAGTTGCTGGACCCTGGCCAGTATCTCGTTGAGATCGATCGCTACCGGGCAGGTGACCTGCTTGCGGCTGAAGGCCAGCAACCCCTGGGTCAGGCTGGCGCCCCGCTCGGCGGTTTCGATGATCTGGCCGGCGCTCTTCTTGAAAGGGCTGTCGTCCGGCAGCTTGAGCTGCATGATGCTGGAATAGCCGATGATGGCGGTCAGGATGTTGTTGAAGTCGTGGGCGATGCCGCCGGCCAGCTGGCCGATGGCCTCCATCTTCTGCGAGTGGCGCAACTGGTTTTCAAGCTGCTTGCGATCGGTTACGTCCTCCTTGATACCGATAAAATGGGTGATGGCGCCGTTTTCATCCCTGATGGGGGCGATCAGCGCCTGCTCCCAGTACAGCTCCCCGTTCTTTTTGCGGTTGTGGAATTCGCCGCGCCACTCCCCGCCGGAAAGGATGGTTTCCCACAGCTGACGATATTCCCCGGTGCTGGTTTCCCCTGATTTGAGTATGCTGGGCGTCCTGCCGATGGCCTCTTCCGGAAGGTAGCCGGTCAGCCGGGAAAAGTGCGGATTGACATACTCGATCACCCCGCGCGGATCGGTAATGATGATCGAAGCCGGGTTCTGTTCGACCGCCACCGAAAGTTTATGCAGGTGTTCTTCCGCTTTTTTCCTTTCGGACAGCTCACGCCGGAATTTATCGTTGAGCCGGGCATTTTCCAGCGCCAGCGAGGCCAGCTCCCCGAAATGGCTGAGCAGATCCATCTGTTCAGCGCTGATTTCCGTATCGTGGTCAATGAACGCCAGCCCCAGCGTCCCGATCACCTCTCCGCCGGAGGTCAGCGGCACTCCAGCCATCGCGTGCAGGCAATCCCTGTCCGGGTCCGGCAGGCGCCCTTCCCAGCGGCAGTAATCAGCGACATGGACCGGCTCCCTGTTCTCCCAGACACGACCGGCGATCCCCTGGCCCGGCTTGATCGGATGATGCACGAAACTGTTATAGACCCCGCTCTGGAAGACCATCTCCATTTCGCTGCCGGATGAATTTTTCAGGTATACGTAGCAATGCTCGGTACCGATCAGGTTTCCGGCGCGTGTGACTATCGCCTGCAGGAGTCCGGCCACGTCGTGCCGGCTGAGCAGTCCGACCGTGGTCTCGTGCAGCGCCTGCAGGTATTCGTTCTGGCGGTGCAGACGCTGTTCCGCCTGTTTGCGGGCGGTTATGTCGCGCACAACGGCCAGGATGGCCCTGTTCCCTTCATAGTCTATCAGGCTGGCGCTGACCTCGACCATCATCGGCGAATCGTGCTTGCGGCGATGGACGGTTTCAAAGGTGTACTGCCCCTGTTCCATGATGCGCGCCACCCGTTCCGGAATATGCACACTCTCATTCGGCGTGTCCAGTTCCGCCACCGGCATGCTGACCAGCTCCGAGTGGCTGTAACCGTAACGATGGCTGGCTTCGTTGTTGGCCTCCTTGATCAGCCCGTCGGCGCCAACGATGAAGATGGCGTCCCCGGATTCCTCGAAGAAGATCCGGAACTTCTCTTCACTGGCGACTATGGCGGACTCGGCCTGCTTCCAGAGCGAGATATCGCTGAAACTGCCCCTGATCCCGGCATACTGTTCCAGGTGGTCGTAAACCGGGCGGCAGAGATGGTTGACCCAGCGGGTCTCGCCCTGTCTGGTCAGCAAACGAAATTCCAGCGGCTCGTTGAAATCGCAGCTACCGGCCATCCGGCAATGTTCGTCCCAGTGATCCCGGTCATCGGGATGGATCATTTCGCGCAACAGCCCCGGATTGGCATGGAACTCTTCGGGAGCATATCCGGTCAGTTCCAGGCAGCTGGGCGAAATATAGCTGATGCTCCGACGATCGGGCGATATCAGAAAAATCGTCTCGCTGGAAAAATCGACAACAGTGCGATAGAGCACCTCGCGCCTGACAAGTTCGTCCCTCTGCCGGTCGATCTCGGCCACCAAGCGGTTGAAAGAGTGGCCAAGAATGGCAATCTCATCGGAACCTTCCACCGGGATGGTGCGTTGATCGACTTTATTGGAGGAAAGGCTTTCCACGTGCCTGGTAAGCCGGACGACCGGCTCGGTCAACTGCCCCAGATAGCGGCGCATGAAACAGAAGAGCGCGATGGTGAGGATCGGCAGCACGATCAAGAGAATATTTCTCAGTTTGCTGATCGGCACAAAGGCCTCGGCAACCGGAAAATTGGCGCCGAGAATCCAGTTCTTCGTTTTGAGGTGCTTGAACGAGGCCAGGGCATGCATCCCGCGCGAGTTGACCGTCTCGCCGGTCCCGTCAAACCCGGCCACGGCCCGGTCCAGAAGCTTGTTGACTCCTGGCGGCACGTCCTTCTTCATGACACGGCTTTTGTCCGGATGGAGCAGCATCAATCGCTCGCTGTTGAAAAGGAACGGGTACCCTTTTTTGCCGAACTTCACATTGGCCAATCGCCCGAGAAAGGACTCTCTGGACAAGTCCACGCTGGCACCCACAACCCCCATCAGTGAACCGTCATGGTCGAACAGCGGCACGGTGAACATTACCGCCGGATGGTGATGCGCCTGAGATGAGATGTAGGGGTCAGAGAGGAAAGGACGACGGCTGGCAATGGTTTGCACAAAGTATTCGCGATACGAAAAATCCATTCCGACGCGCCGCAGCTCCAGCGGAAGTTCGGCCACCATTCTTCCGTGCTTATCAAAGAGGAACAGCCCGTTATCGAAATTTTTAAGGTGTTCGTCCTGCTGTTTGAGGTAGGTCAGGGCCTGTTCCGGGTCGTTGACCATCGACCGTGTGATCTTTCTGGAAATGTCCTGCAGACTATCCCCGGATGAAGCGACATTGCGGTCGATTTCATCCGCCAGTATGGAGACCATCTGGTACTGCTGGTTGAAGATCGTCTCTTTTATATGGCTCCGCACCAGGGAATAGGTCAGAAAAAGCAGCGCGGCCAGCGCCACGGTCATCGCCAGCGGCAACAGCAGCGTGATTTTTGTTTTAAGGGTGAATCGCGGCATATCGTCACCAACGCTCTACAGCAGAATCATGTAACCAGAGGCAACAATAACACAGTTCTACAAGATCGTTATATTAAAATCACCGCCGTGAACTGCCCCGCGCCGGTCGCCGCAGCAACCGTTTCGGACTGAATTATCGACTGATTTCAGGCAACTTTTCTTTGGACAATAGCGGGGTCATCAAGTAATATGACCATTTTTTCGTATTAAAATCTGTTTCCGGCATCGTTTGCGAAACTACTATTTCATCACCACCCATGCCCCGCTGATCGGGGCAAAACCGGAAGGGGTATCTTTTTGGACAAGCTCATCATCAAAGGCGGAAAGAAACTCAAGGGCGACGTTACTGTCAGCGGTTCCAAGAATGCCGCTCTGCCGATCTTTGTCGCCACGATCCTGGCGCCCGGCATCAACCAGATCAGCAACGTGCCGTTCCTGCGCGACATCAACACCACTATCAAGGTACTGGAGTCACTTGGCGCAAAGGTCGAAGGCAACGGAAATATCGTAAAGATCGACTCTTCCGGCATCAACAGCCACGAAGCCACCTATGACCTGGTCAAGACCATGCGCGCTTCGGTGCTGGTGCTGGGCCCGCTGCTGGCGCGCTTCGGCAAGGCGCGGGTCTCGCTGCCGGGGGGCTGCGCCATCGGCGCCAGACCGATCAACCTGCACCTGAAGGGTCTGCAGGCGCTGGGGGCCGAGATCGTGCTGGAGCATGGCTATGTCGAGGCCCGCTGCAGGCGGCTGAAGGGGGCCCGCATCAATTTCGACGTTTCGACCGTGGGCGGCACCGAACACCTGATGATGGCGGCCGCCACCGCCAAGGGCGAAACCGTGCTGGAAAACTCGGCCCGCGAACCGGAGATCGTTGACCTTGCCAATTATCTGAACCGCATGGGGGCCAGGATCGAGGGGGCCGGCACCGACACCATCCGAATCCAGGGAGTGACGGAACTGTCCGCCGCCGACTACGAGGTCATGCCGGACCGCATCGAGGCCGGCACCTTCATGATTGCCGCCGCCATGACCGGCGGTGACATCAGGATCCACCGCATGAAGCTGGAACACCTGGACGCGCTGGCGTTCAAGATGCAGGACGCCGGCATCGAAATCACCAGCCGCGACGGAGTCGTGCGGGTCAAGGGCCCCAGAAGGATCGGCGGCATCAACATCAAGACCCGCCCCTACCCCGGCTTTCCGACCGACATGCAGGCCCAGTTCATGGCGATGATGTGCGTGGCCGACGGCGCCAGTGTCATATCGGAAAACATCTTCGAGAACCGTTTCATGCACGTATCCGAACTGCAGCGTTTCGGCGCCGACATCACGATCGAAGGCAACACCGCCACGGTCAAGGGAGTCAAAAAACTTTCCGGCGCTCCGGTGATGGCCACCGACCTGCGCGCCTCCGCCTCGCTGATACTGGCCGGACTGGCCGCAGAGGGAACCACCGAAGTAACCCGCATCTACCATCTGGATCGCGGTTATGAATCCATCGAAAAGAAGCTGGCCGGACTTGGCGCTGATATTCAGAGGGTAAAAGAATGAACGACTGGATAACAATCGCGATCCCCAAGGGACGCATCCTGGAAGAGTCGGTCGAGCTGTTCGGCAAGATCGGCATCGACTGCCGCGAACTGCTCTCGGACTCGCGCAAGCTGATCTTCGAAAATGAAGAGCAGCGCATCCGCTACATGATCGTGCGGGCCACCGATGTGCCGACCTATGTGGAATACGGCAGCGCCGACCTTGGCATCGTCGGCAAGGACACGCTGATGGAACAGGGCAAGGACGTCTACGAACCGCTGGACCTGAAGTTCGGTTATTGCCGCATGATGGTGGCCGAACCGGCCAACCTGGCCAAAAACGACGATCCCAGCGGCTGGTCCCATATCCGCATCGCCACCAAGTATCCCCACGTGACCGAGAGTTTCTTCGCCGCCAAGGGCATCCAGGTCGAAATCATCAAGCTCTATGGCTCGATCGAACTGGCGCCGCTGGTGGGACTGGCCGAGCGGATCGTGGACCTGGTCTCCACCGGCGAAACCATGCGACAGAACGGCCTGGTGGAGGTTGAGAACATCGCCGAGATCACCACCCGCCTGATCGTCAACCGGGCCAGCCTGAAAACCAAGCATGCCCGCATATCCGCGATCATCAAGGGGCTGGAAAAGGTTCTGCAGGAATCGTGAAGGGAGTCTGTATGCGAGTATTATTCACTCTGACCGTGGCAATGTTTTTTGCCTTCATGCTCGCCTCTTGCTCGGCAACTAAAACGGCGACAACCGATCCAGGCAGCGCAGGGGGCAACCAGAAGGCCGCCGCCGCGGCATCCCCGCTCTACCCGGAAATCGCCGCCTGGCTTGAGCAAAACAAAATGACCGTGAACGCCGGGCTGGCCAATGTACCCGAACCTGCCCAGGCTTTCTCCCAGGGAGCCGTGATCGCCATCGGCGAGGGCTTTCCGCTGGCCGACGCCGAAGATTCGGGAAAAAGACGCCTTACCGCGATCCGGGCCGCGGAAACCGCGGCCCAGCGCAATCTGCTGGAGTTCTTTGCCCGCTCCGCTAATGGCACTGAACTGCGTTTCGACACCTACACAGTACAGCTGGAAGGCTTTCTGAAAGGCGCCGTGATCGTGGCCAGCGACTATAATCCCGACCGCGAGCGGGCCGCGATCCTGCTCAGGCTGGATCTGAAGAGCGCAAAGGCTTTCATCAAGTAAATATCCGGAGATTAAAATGCTTTTCCTGAACATTGCAGATTCCGATTTCAACACCAAATTCGATACCATCCTTTCACGCAGCGAAGAGACCGGCCGCGAGGTCGAGCAGACCGTGCTGGATATCATCGCCGACGTTCGCCTGCGGGGCGATGCGGCGCTGCTGGAGCTGACCCGACGCTTCGACCGCCTGGAAGCGGACGCAATGGCGGATCTGGAAGTATCGATCACCGAGATCGAAGCGGCTTTCGCGCTGGTTTCCGCCGAGGATATCGCCGCGCTGAAACTGGCCTGCGAACGGGTGGCGCGCTTCCACGAGAAGCAGAAGCAGCAGACCTGGATCTCGACCGAAGAGCCTGACATCATGTTGGGCCAGAAGGTGACCCCGCTGGCGCGGGTCGGCATCTACGTGCCGGGAGGCAAGGCCAGCTATCCCAGCAGCGTGATCATGAACGCCGTTCCGGCGCGGGTGGCCGGTGTGGGTGAAATCATCATGGTGGCGCCGACCCCGGGGGGCGAGATCAACCCGCATGTGCTGGTGGCCGCCAGCCTGGCGGGGGTGGACCGCATCTTCCGCATCGGCGGCGCCCAGGCCGTGGCCGCGCTGGCCTACGGCACCGATACGATTCCCAAGGTGGACAAGATCACCGGACCGGGCAACATCTACGTCGCCACCGCCAAGAAGCTGGTTTTCGGCCAGGTCGGAATCGACATGATCGCCGGTCCCAGCGAGATCCTGGTAATCAGCGACGGCAGCGGCACTCCGGCCCACATCGCCGCCGACCTGCTCTCCCAGGCCGAGCATGATGAGCTGGCCTCGTCGATCCTGATCACCACCGACCGTTCCTTTGCCGAAAAGGTGGCGACGGAAGTGGAGCTGCAGCTGGCCCAACTATCACGCGAAACCATTGCCAGGGCCTCCTGGGACAAGTACGGCGCGATCATCGTGGCCGACACGCTTGACGAGGTAATCGCCTTCTCCAACCGCATCGCGCCGGAGCACCTGGAACTGGCGGTCCGCGACCCGTTCGCGATCCTGCCGCAGATCACCAACGCCGGCGCAATCTTCATGGGACACTGGACCCCGGAGGCGGCCGGCGACTATCTGGCCGGGCCGAACCACACCCTGCCCACCGGCGGCACGGCGCGCTTCTTTTCGCCGCTCTCGGTGGACGACTTCGTCAAGAAATCCTCGATCGTCTATTTTTCCGAAGGCGGCCTGAAACGGCTCGGCAAGGATATAGTGCGGATTGCGGGACTGGAAGGGCTGGAAGCGCACGCCAAATCGGTCAGCAAGCGACTGGAGAAATGAAATGAGTTATCTTCGCCCCAATATTGCAGCGATGCAGGGTTACGTGCCCGGTTTCCAGCCGGATGACGTGGCCTCGTGGATCAAGCTCAACACCAACGAAAACCCCTATCCCCCTTCGCCAAGAGTCAGGGAGGCGATCCTGGCAGAACTGGGCAGCGACGGAGCTTCGCTGCGTACCTACCCCAGCGCGTCCAGCCAGCTGCTGCGCGAAGAGGCAGGGCGGCTGTACGGCTTCGATCCCTCCTGGATCATCATGGCCAACGGCTCCGACGAGGTGCTCAACAACCTGATCCGGGCCTGCGCCGGACAGGGGCAGGACGTGGGCTATGTGCACCCTTCCTACTCCTATTACGCCACCCTGGCCGAGATCCAGGGAGCGGCGGTCTGCACCTACGGCCTGGGCGACGACTTCCGTATAGAAGCTTTCCCCGAATATTACCATGGCCGGATTTTCTTCCTGACCACCCCCAACTCGCCGCTCGGCTTTGCCTTTCCGCTGGATTACATCGAGGATCTGGCGAAGAACTGCGGCGGATTGCTGGTGGTGGACGAAGCCTACGCCGATTTTGCCGAATGCAACGCGCTGGAGCTGGTCAGGAAATACGACAACGTGGTGGTGACCCGCACCCTTTCCAAAAGCTATGCCCTGGCCGGCATGCGCCTGGGGCTGGCGATCGCCCGGCCCGAAATCATCGCCGCCCTGGACAAGATCCGCGATCACTACAACCTGGACCGACTGGCCCAGGCGGCTTGCATCGCTGCCTTGAAGGACCAGGAGTATTTCCGTGACTCCTGCCGCAAGATCATCGAAACGCGGGAATGGTTCACCGCCGAACTGCTGAAGATCGGCTACGGCGTGATACCTTCCCAGGGGAACTTCGTCTTTGCGTCGCCGGCCGACAAAAACGGCCAACGGCTCTATGACGGCCTGTATGCCCGCAAGATTCTGGTGCGCCTGCTCTCGGATCCGCTTCTGGCCCACGGGGTGCGGATTTCGATCGGCACGCGATCGGAGATGGAGAAGACACTGGCAGCAATCAAAGAAATCGGGTAATCCGGGAGGAATATATGAGCCGCACCGCAACGATCGAAAGAATCACCAATGAAACCAGGATCAAGCTGTCGCTGGATGTGGACGGAAGCGGCGAAGCCAGGATCTGCACCTCGGTTCCCTTCCTGGATCACATGCTGAACCTGTTTGCCCGCCACGGCCTATTCAACCTGGAAGTCGAGGCCTGCGGCGACATCGACATCGACTTTCACCACACGGTCGAGGATATCGGCATCGTGCTGGGCGAGGCCTTCAAGCAGGCGCTGGGGGACAAGAAGGGCATCCGGCGCTACGGTCAGGCCAGCGTGCCG
Organism: Deltaproteobacteria bacterium; assembly: GCA_030654645.1. GTDB lineage: Bacteria > Desulfobacterota > Desulfuromonadia > Geobacterales > Pseudopelobacteraceae > JACRCG01. The sequence continues at coordinate 13,935 of JAURXC010000395.1, forward strand.
ATGGACGAGACCCTGGCCAGCGTGGCGGTGGACATCTCCGGCCGCCCCTACCTGGTTTACCATGTCAACCTGCCCAAGGTTAAGATCGGCGAGTTCGATGTGGAACTGGCTCGTGAGTTCTTCCAGGCCTTCGCCAACCACTGCGGCCTGAACCTGCACATCAACGTGATGTACGGCGACAACGTGCACCACATCATCGAGGCCTGCTTCAAGGCCTGCGCCAGGGCCATGGACACCGCCACCCAGCTGGACCCGCGGGTAAAGGACGTCATGTCCACCAAGGGCGTTTTGTAACAGAATCACATAGTTATCAATAAAAAGGGGCGCCTCCGGCTTGAGAGCGCCCCTTTCAGTTTGATGTCACGAACCATGTCGTGGAAAACAATTGACGTGCAACAACCGGCAAGCCCCGTTTTACCGGCTTATGCCGATGGATGAAGCCTTACAAACCGGTTCCTGCCGGAATGTTTTGCCTGGTAGAGCGCGTCATCGGCCCTCTTCAGGAAACTGTCGGGTGAGTCTTCAGCTGCAAAACCGGATATTCCGAGGCTGATGGTGACCTTGACCGTGGTGCTGTCGTTAAAACGGTTTTCCATTTCCTCTACCTGGCTTCTGAGGCTTTCGGCCACTGTTTCAGCGGCTTCGCCGTCAGTTTCCGGCAGCAGGCAGCAAAATTCCTCGCCACCGTAACGTGCTATGAAATCGGTCTTCCTGATCACTGATGCCGCTTTTGCCGCAA
>JAURXC010000010.1 GCA_030654645.1 Deltaproteobacteria bacterium
CTGCACTTTTTGAGCGGGAGACGTGAAGATAGGCTGCTGTTTGATTTTCAAAATGAATTAGCCTGCACCCTGGGTTACATCAACACACCTCGCAAACGTGCTAGCGAACAATTGATGTGGCGCAGGTATCCGCCAGTATCCTATCGGGCGGCATAACGCTCCCGCTCTTCCGCCGCCTTCAGCTCAGCCTCTTCTTCCCGCTCCCAATCGTACTCAATAGCAACCTTGCCCCGCAGAGCCAGAAGGTCTTCCATCTTCCTGCGGCGCACATACTCTTCCATAACGGTCACAATCGCCTGGGTCTTGGTTTTTTCACCGGAAAGCCGCTGCACCTCATCAATAAGCCCGTCAGGTATGTTTAATGTTGCACGCATTAAATGCACCTCCGCAATATGCTAATATTGTATGCGCAACAATTCATGTCGTCAATATGCATATCACACCCGGTTGATCAGACTGGCGGCACAGGCTGCGCCGAAACCGTTGTCGATGTTGACCACCGTTACACCGGCGGCGCAGGAGTTGAGCATCCCCAAAAGGGCGGCGATGCCGCCGAAAGAGGCGCCGTAGCCGACCGAGGTCGGCACGGCAATCACCGGCTTGTCCACCAACCCTCCCACCACCGATGGCAGCGCCCCTTCCATCCCGGCCACGACAATGATTACCGTGGCGGCCGCCAGCTGCTCGCCGCGGGCCAGCAGGCGGTGGATGCCGGCCACGCCGACATCGTATATCTGTTCGACACGGTTACCGAGGAACTGTGCCGTCACTACCGCCTCGGCCGCAACCGGGATGTCGGATGTGCCGGCCGAAATCACCAGGATGGCGCCCTTTCCGCGCAATTCCACCGGTTGCTGCTCCAGCGTCAGGCAACGGGCTTCGGCATGATAGCTGGCCGCCGGAAAGCTCGTCAGAATCTGCCGGGATCTGTCCTGGGTCAGGCGCGTCACCAGCACGTTGCTCCCCTTGCCGGACATGGCGGTCATGATCGTGACGATCTGCTCGACCGATTTCCCTTCGCCGAAAACGACTTCGGGCATACCCTGGCGCAGCTCACGGTGGTGGTCCACCTGGGCGCACCCCAGGTCTTGGTAGGGAAGCTGTTTGAGATGAAGCATGGCGTCATCGACGGAAAGTTCTCCATCCCGGACGGAATGGAGCAGGTTCTTGATATTATCAGGGTTCATCGTTTTTCCTGTCAATTATCCCGATTACCGGGATTTCGGATTGGTATTGACCTTATACCATGCCCAAGGTCGTTTTCCATCCAAAAACCTGCTGCAGGCGTCATCTCGAATCATCAAAAAAAAGTTCACCGGTTTACTTTGCCACCGGATTTATGTTACAAGTTTACAATTCTGAATCATGCGAGGTTACTGAATATGGGTAGAACAACTGCTGACAAGATTTTTGATGCTCACCTGGTGAACCAGCCGTTCCCCGCCTCAAAAGTTCTGCGGCGGGATGCGGTACTCTGCCACGAAATCACGACTCCGATTGCGATCGACGACCTGATCCGC
>JAURXC010000024.1 GCA_030654645.1 Deltaproteobacteria bacterium
ATGGCGGCCGATCTTGAGCAGGCGGAAATCGCGCAGGTCCAACTCCTGGCAATGGTCGAATATATCTTTTATCTTGGGGACAAAGGACAACTCGGTCAGCAGGCATCCACCGGCCGGGCAGGGGTAGTTCTTCACGTCCAGTTCGTCGGCCAGTTCGAACAGCTCCTTGCGCGAGCGCCCCTTGATCGCCATCAGCTTCTCACGATCTACCCACCCCTCGCGTTCCGGAATGGTAGGCTCGAAGTGCTGTGCCGAGAGCGGGCGCAGAAGCAACCCCTCCAGGCCGCTCTCCCGCTCGATCACCCGCAGCGTGTCGCGGCGCTGGCTCATCGGGCGCTGGCCGAGAACTTCACCGGTGATGACGAAGTCCGCTCCGCTCTCCAGCATATACTCCTTGGCCTTGCGCAGCAGGTAGATGCGGCAGTCCACGCAGGGATTGACTCCCTTGCCGTAGCCATGGCGGGGATTGCGGACTATTTCCAGATAGTCCAGCCCCTTGTGGACGACTTTGATCGGGATGTCGAATTCCTGGGCGACACGGACAGCTTCGGATTTACAGCCTGAATTTTTGCCGGTACAGGTGCAGAAGGGTGAGGTGAAGTTGAGGGCTTCGACATCGATGTCCATATCCAGCATCATCTTGACTGCCAGAGTCGAGTCGAGTCCTCCCGAGAGGAGGGCGATTGCCTTGCGTTTCATTTAAAGAGCTCCTGGGGCTCCATGGGGTGACCTATCTGGAAGGGGTGCGTCACATCACGGGACCTGATTTTTTCTGAAGCTAGCACAGGTAAAGGGATTCTGTAAAGCGTGTAAACGGGAACAGTTCTGTTTGAATTCTGGCCTTATTCTGCTAATGTAATATAGTTTATCCAGGATTGAACCATCACTCAGTCCGAGTTGCCTGTATTCAAGGGTGTTGTTAATGGAAGGACCAGTCGAAAAATTCTTTCTCGGTCGCCAACCGATTCTCGACCGCACTCAGGAGATTGTCGGCTACGAGCTTTTGTTCCGCTCGGCCGATATCGATCACGCGGTTTTCGAGAGCTATTCCCACGCCAGCGCCAGCGTCATCGCCCACGCCCTGTCTTCCTTCGGCATTCACGAGGTGCTGGGAGGGAAGTTCGGCTTTGTCAATGTTCACCTGCGGGTGCTGTTGTCCGAGATGCTGGAACTGTTGCCGGTCGGGCAGACGGTGTTGGAACTGCTGGAGATGATCGAACTGGACGAGCAGGTGATCGAGCGTTGCCGCGAGCTTAAGGAACTGGGTTTCCTGCTGGCTCTCGATGACCATGAGTTCGACCCATGTAATACTGAAATATATAGTGTAGTTGATATCATCAAGATTGACATACTCCTGACCGGTATGGAAGCCTTGCCGGAGATCGCCCGGCAGCTGCGTAAATATCCTGTCAAATTATTGGCAGAGAAGGTCGAGACCGTTGAACAGTTTCAAATCTGTTACGACCTGGGTTTCGAGTTCTTCCAGGGTTACTTCTTTGCGCGTCCGGTGGTGTTGAAGCGGAAAAAGATCGATGTGTCCGGACTGGCTATGCTCAAGCTGCTGCAACAGCTGACCATGGATGCCCCGGTCAATGTGATCGAGCAGACCTTCAAGGAAAATCCGGCCCTGTCGTACAATCTGCTGCGGCTGGTCAATTCCGTGGCAATGGGGATGCGGGAGAAGATCAAAACTCTCCGCCACGCGATTGTGATGCTGGGGGTGAACCACCTGCGCCGCTGGATCCAGCTGTCACTGTTTGCGGGTCACGATTCGCGCAGCATCAACCACCCGCTGCTGGAGATGGCCGCCGTGCGCGGCCGGCTGCTGGAGATCCTGGTGCGCCAGCTGTCCAATGCCGATTTCGGGGACGAGAGGGCCGAGGCCGCCTTCATGGTCGGGATACTCTCGCTGCTGGATGTGCTGTTCGAGACCCCGATGGAGGAGATCATTTCCAATCTCAACTTGAACGATGATGTCAGTCTGGCGCTGTTGAAGAGGGGCGGCCCGCTGGGACGCATGCTGACTCTGGCGGAAAAGCTGGAAGTGACTGACTTTGATGCGGTAAACCTGCTGCTGAAAGAGTGCGGCGTTTCACTGGACCAACTGTTGACGGCTCAACTGGAAGCTTTTAACTGGAGGAGTTC
>JAURXC010000036.1 GCA_030654645.1 Deltaproteobacteria bacterium
TCGAGCTCGGGCTGACCGGCCAGGATGATCTGGATCAGTTTGTCACGCTCCGTCTCGAGATTGGAGATCATTCGCACCTGTTCAAGGACATCCGGAGCAAGATTCTGGGCCTCGTCAATAACAAGCACCACGGTCCTGCCGGCCAGGTTCTGCTCAAGAAGAAAATGATTCAAGGCCTCAAGATAATTGAAGCGATCTTTTTCGGCAGCAACTATGCCGAATTCCCTGCAGATGTTCTCCAGCAGCTGTTCGCCCGACATACAGGGATTGAAAATCAGGGCGCTTCTGTATTTTTCAGGATCGAGCTGTGTCAGAAGCGTACGCAGCATCGTCGTCTTGCCGGTTCCAACCTCACCGGTCAGGGTTATGAAGCCGGCATGACTGTCTACACCGTAGAGCAGGCGGGCAAAAGCCTCACGATGAATGCTGCTGAGAAACATGAAGAGAGGGTTGGGCGTAATGGTAAACGGCTTTTCAGAAAAACCGAAGAATTCGCAGTACATCGTAAGCTACTTACCGGCCCGGACGTTCTGAATTTCGTTCCATACCTGCTCACGGGCGGTCCCGCCAATAACATTGCGGGCATTTACACTGGCTTCCACCGTAATGCATTCAAAGATATCCGTGTCTATTTTACCGGAGAAGAGTTGCCACTCGGCCAAAGACAGCTCGGTAATATCCATTTCGTTTTCCACGCAATAAGCCACCGACTTCCCCACCGCCTCGTGGGCGTCACGGAAGGGCAGACCCTTGCGCACCAGATAATCAGCCACATCGGTAGCGGTCGAAAAACCGAGACCGGCCGCACGACGCATGCTGGCGGTATTGACGCGCATCTCGCGGATCATGTCGGCAAATATCTTCAGACTGCCCTTGACGGTATCAATCGTATCGAAAAGCGGCTCCTTGTCCTCCTGCATATCCTTGTTGTAGGCCAGAGGCAGTGATTTCATAGTAGTCAGCAGCGCCATAAGATTGCCGTAGACCCGGCCGGTCTTCCCGCGCACCAGCTCCGGAACATCCGGGTTTTTTTTCTGCGGCATGATCGAGGAACCGGTGCAGAAACCATCGGACAGCTCGATGAACTGGAAGGAGCTGGTGGACCAGAGAATCAGCTCTTCCGAGAAGCGCGACAGATGCATCATCAGGATCGAAGAATCCGAAAGGAACTCAAGAGCGAAATCCCGGTCCGATACCGCGTCCAGCGAATTGCGGGTAACCGCTGGAAAATCCAGCTGCTCGGCCACATACTCCCGATCGATCGGGAAAGTGGTCCCGGCCAGTGCGCCGGCTCCCAACGGCATCACGTTGACCCGTTTGAGACAGTCTTCCAGACGCGATTTGTCGCGCTTGAACATCTCCACATAAGCCATCAGATGATGGGCGAACAGGATCGGCTGGGCAGTCTGCAGGTGCGTAAAACCGGGCATCAGCGTATCCAGATTGTCTTCGGCCTGGGTCAGCAGCGCGTCGATCAGCAGATCCAGGTAGGTTGTAATTTCCACGATCTCATCGCGCAGATAAAGACGGATATCCAACGCCACCTGATCGTTGCGTGAACGGCCGGTGTGCAACCGCTTGCCCGCCTCGCCGATGGCGGCCGACAGACGGGATTCGATGTTCATGTGGATATCTTCCAGGCTGATAGAAAAATCAAACTCGCCGGCCTCGATCTGTCCCAGGATCTTCTGCAGACCGTGGACGATCTGCTCCACATCCTCCAGCGGGATGATACCCTGCTTGCCCAGCATGCGGGCATGGGCCACGGAGCCGCGAATATCCTGATGATAGAGGCGTTTGTCGAAATCAATCGATGCGGTGAATTCTTCTACGAACTTATCGGTGGGCTGGGTAAAGCGTCCGCCCCAGAGTTTGTCTTTGGACATGGTATTTTGTTTCCTTATCACTGGTCTGGAAATCCGAGATGGGTCACTATACGCGAAAAACGGATAAAATCAAAGCAGAGACGTATCCTTTGCAGCACCTTGTACAACTTCCCGCACCCGGTCCGTCAGCTTCCGGACATAGTTGGACCCCTGGGTCCAGCTACGTCAGAGGTCCGGGATTAACGCATGGTGTGAAACCGTGCTTAAAATGAGGAGCGAATGGCTACTTCAAATGTCAATAAAGTCAAGCCTGGTGCCACTACGTCACCGGTTGAGTATACTTACACTCGGGATATTCCGAACACCCCCAGAATTGTGTCCCTGCATTGGGTCCCTGCCGGGCTGTCCGAACCACCATCGGTTTGCCGCATGCATGACAAAGCATTTTATCTGTCCGATCCGACTGATCCGCCGGATTGTGCCGAACCTGTTTTCGGCGCTCCTCCAGCCGGGCAGCGTGCAGCCGCTCGCTATAGCCACCTTCCTGAATGAATTGCTTTTCCAGGCCGGCAATCTGCCGGTCGAGCAGGTAATTTGCCTGATGAATCAGGCAAATCAGCGTATTGGCAACCACCGCCGGATCGGCATGGTTCAGCCAACTGGCATAGGCTTTTGCATCCGACTGATCTGTCCGATCAGACTGATCGGTCGGATTTTCTCTTCCAACCCTCCGTACCTCTCGCGCCTGCGGATCATCCTTCCCCCAGGCTGGCAGACCTCGCTGACGGAGAAAATCTTCGTAGTCCAACAGCAGTTCGTCAAGACTGGCACGTGCGACGTTAACCAGCCGCAATTCCGTTTGGCTCGACGTTGCCGATGCCCTGCTCCCTTCGGCGATGTTCTGCCGACCGCTGCGCGCCGCCTGCACCATCTGGTCATGAGTTCGCGACCTTTTGCCGATAAAGCGGTCGCAGAAGGAAACCGTGCCGTCGTAGATGATCTCGGTCACCTGAAATGAGCGAAGTTTACGGTAACCGCCGTGGGGACGC
>JAURXC010000031.1 GCA_030654645.1 Deltaproteobacteria bacterium
CAAGGCTTCCCTGGGCGATAGCGTTGCTGCCGGACAATCGCTGGCGACACTGGATAGTGTCGAGCTTGGTGAAGCCATTAATCGCTATCACCAGTCAAAGACAAAACTGGCCTTGGCCCAGTCCAGCATGGATCGGATCAAGGGGCTGGTGGAGAAGAAGATCGCGGCCCGCAAGGACATCCTCCAGGCGGAGACCGACTACAAAATGGCGCAAACAGAACTCCACACCGACGAAGAGCGCTTGTCTCTCTATGGTGTCTCTACTGCTGAGCTGAAAGGCGACAGCCACAAAAAACCGCTCCTGCCGGTTCGTTCTCCCATCGGCGGCATTATTACCGAGAAGCATGCCATCGTCGGTGAACTTGCCGACCCCTCCAAAAGTCTCTATACCGTGGCCGATCTCTCCAACGTCTGGGTGCTGGTGGATATCAACGAAAAGGATTTGGCCAAGGTCCACAGGGGGCAGACGGCGCTCGTCACCGTCGGTGCTTTCCCCGACCGGAAACTGAAAGGACGTATCACCTATATTGCCGATCTGCTTGACGAGTCAACCCGAACGGTCAAGGCACGAATAGAGGTTGCAAATCCGGGCCGGAAGCTGAAACCTGAGATGTTCGCCACCGTCGAACTTGCTTTGGCGGCTGATGCGCCACCGGTACTGGCGATTCCTGAAGATGCCCTACAGGATCTGGATGGTAAAAAGGTGGTTTTCGTAGCGGAAAATGAAGCTGAGTTCGCGGCACGACAGATTCAGACAGGCCGGGCAGCCGGCGGCATGATCGAGATCGTTTCCGGCCTGAAAGAGGGGGAGCGTTATGCGATCAAGGGAGCGTTCATTCTCAAGTCAGAAGTGAAGAAAGGCGAGATGACAGACGAGCACGGCCACGGCAAGTAGGGGCGCTGCTTGCCGCGCCTTTAGGCCCTTTTTGTGGGTCCTGATTGGGCGGAGCAAGCGCCGCCCCTACCATGTCGTTCAATTATCCTTCATAATCATACGGGAGATTACTTCTCATGCTAGAAAAATTGATTGCATATACCTTGCGGCAGAAAGGGATGGTCATATTCCTTTCGCTGCTGATAATTGCATTCGGATCGTACTCATATCTGAAACTGCCGATTGATGCCTTTCCGGATGTAACGAACATTCAGGTTGAAGTGGTAAGTCATGCCGATGGTCTTTCGGCAATCGAGATTGAAAGGAACGTAACCTATCCGATTGAAATGTCCATGCGCGGCCTGCCGGACATCGAACAGATGCGCTCGGTCACCAAGTTCGGCCTGTCGATTGTCACGATTGTCTTCAAGGACAATGTGGATATCTATTTTGCCCGGCAGTTGGTCTTTGAACGTCTGGCTGAGGCACGGGAAAAGGTCCCCAAGGGTGTCGAGGTGGCCATGGGGCCGATCGGCACAGCCATGGGGGAGATATACCAGTACACTCTCGAAGGAAAGATGCCGGAAGACCCGCAGCAGAAGATCGCCTACCTGACTAACTTGAGAACCATTCAGGAGTGGATAATCACCCCGCAGTTGAAGAGTGTCGCCGGCGTAAACGAGATCAACTCCTTTGGCGGGTATTTCAAGCAGTACCAGGTGATCGTAGCGCCGGAAAAGCTGGTTAAATATGCTGTTACTGTGGATGATGTGTACTCCGCCATCGGCAGCAACAATGAAAATGTCGGCGGCAACCTCCTCGAACGGGGTACTGATCAATACATAGTTCGCGGGGTCGGCCTGATCAAGGATATCAGCGACATAGAAAATATTGTTCTGAAATCCGCAGGTGGCACACCGACCTATATCCGGGACGTGGCACAGGTGAAGGTCGGCGAAGCAGTGCGCATGGGCGCGGCCATGAAGGACGGCAAGGATGAATGTGTCGGCGGCATTGTCATGATGCTGCGTGGCGAAAACAGCCGCGACGTTGTGCGCCGGGTGGCGGCAAAAGTCAAGGAAATGAATGAAAACAACGTGCTCCCCGAAGGGATCAAGCTCGTTTCCTATTATGATCGCAGCGATATTGTCAAGGCGAGTGTGGGCACGGTCAACAAGGCGCTGATCGAGGGATCCATACTGGTGCTGATCGTGCTGTACCTGCTACTGAATAGCATCCGGGGCAGCATCGTCGTACTCATCGCACTGCCATTGTCACTCCTGGCCACTTTCATTGTCATGAAACTCGCCGGGATCACCGCCAACCTGATGTCCCTCGGTGGCCTTGCGATTTCCATCGGTATGATCATCGACACGACCATTATCCAGGTGGAAAACGTCCAACGCCACCTGAGCGAAGAAGGTGGGAAGCATCCCAAACTATTGACGGTACTCAAGGCGGTCATGGAGGTTAGAAAGCCGAGTATCTTCGGCGAGCTGATTATTGCCCTCACCTTTATTCCGATCCTGTCCCTGGAAGGGATCGAAGGCAAGATGTTCGGCCCGCTGGCGATTACTGTGGCGATTGCGCTGCTGGCATCACTGTTCCTCTCCATCTTTGTCATTCCGGTACTCTGCATCATGTTCCTGAAACCGCACCCGGAAAAAGAGAGCTTCATCATGAAGCACGCAACCAGGATGTATTTGCCGCTGCTCAA
>JAURXC010000034.1 GCA_030654645.1 Deltaproteobacteria bacterium
AGGCAGATGCCGAATATTGGCTTCTTGCCGACCAGCTTCCTGATTTCCTGTTGTACGGCTACCAGCGGTTCCGGATCGCCGGGACCGTTGGAAAGGAAGACTCCGTCCGGGTTCATATCCAGCACTTTTTCAGCCGGATAATCTGACGGCACTACGGTCACATCGCACCCGGCATCTACAAGGCAGCGCAGGATGTTGAACTTGATACCGAAATCGTAGGCCACTACCTTGTATTTCAGTGTGACCGGATCGATATCAGGATAACCGGTTTCAAGATCCCAGACCCCTTCCGTCCAGTGATAGGGTTTGTCACAGCTTACTCCGGAGGCGAGATCCAGACCGGTCATGCTGGGGATGGCGCGTGCCTTTGACACCAGACTTTCATGATTGCCATCGACAGTAGAGATGATACCGTTCTGGGCGCCCTTGTCCCGCAGATGCCGGGTCAGTGCACGCGTATCCAGGCCCTGGATACCAACGACGCCGTTCTCCTTCAGATAGGCATCCAGGCTCATCGTGGCGCGCCAGTTGGAGTAACAGTCCTGATACTCCTTGACTATGAATCCGGACAGGAACAAGCCACGGCTCTCTATATCCTCGGGGTTGATTCCGGTATTGCCGATCTGGGTATAGGTCATGGTAACCATCTGACCTTTGTAGGACGGATCGGTCAAAACTTCCTGATACCCGGACATGGCGGTGTTGAATACAACTTCACCGGTAACTTCACCGGATGCTCCAAATGATTTTCCTTCAAAGATACGCCCGTCGGCGAGCGCAAGAATTGCTTTCATAAATTAATAACTCCAGGGTTTTCAGATTTATCGTACAAATTTAAGGTTGCCGGCAACGATGGTTGCAACGGCGGCCCCTTTCATCTTCTGACCGAGCCAGGGGGAGTTCTTTGACTTGCTGGCCAGCTTGTCCGCTTCCACAATCCATTCCAGAGAGGGATCAATCACAGTAATGTCGGCAGCGGCTCCTGCTTTGAGAGTACCACGATTGAGAGCGAGTATTTCAGATGGCTTGCATGACATCTTTTCAACCATTTGATTAAGTGTCAGGATGCCGTCTTCCACCAGTTTCAGTGACAAGGGCAGCGAAGTTTCCAAACCGATGATGCCGTTCATGGCCACATTGAATTCAACATCCTTCTCGTCAATGTGGTGCGGAGCATGATCCGTGGCGATGCAATCGATAGTGCCATCCCTCAATCCCTCCTTGATGGCGGAGACATCATCCGATCCACGCAACGGCGGGTTCATTTTGGCATTTGTGTTGTACCCGCGCACGGCGTCATCGGTCAGCGTGAAATAGTGGGGAGCGGTTTCACATGTCACCCTTACGCCGCGGGCCTTGGCTTCGCGGATGATACGCACCGAACCTTTGGTGGATACATGGGCAATATGGATCGGATTACCGTTATATTCAGCCAGCATGATGTCGCGGGAGGTGGCGATATCCTCGGCAACGGCAGGAATTCCTTTCAGTCCGAGTTCGGTGGATGTAAAACCTTCGTTCATCACCCCTTCACCAACCAACTCCAACTCTTCGGCGTGCGAAATTACCATGATCCCGATTCCGGCCGCGTATTGCAGCGAACGTCTCATCAGTTCGCTGTTGGTTACCGGCTTGCCGTCATCCGAAACAGCGACACAACCGGATTCTTTCAGCTCGCCCATCTCAGCCATCCGGTCACCGTTCAATCCGTAGGTAATGGAGCCTACCGGAAAGACATTGCATGAACCTTCGGTTTTGGCCTTGTTGATAATATAGCTGGCCACCGCCTTGTTATCGATGGTCGGCTTGGTGTTAGGCATACAGCAGACCGACGTAAAGCCACCCGAGACAGCAGCCCTGGTTCCGGAAACAATGTCTTCCTTGTACTCAAGGCCCGGGTCGCGAAGATGCACATGCATGTCGATTAAACCCGGCACCACGTACTTTCCCGAAGCATCGATGATTTTAGCTTCTGAAGATGCTGCTAAAGACTTGCCGATCTCTATTACCACCCCGTTTTCCACCAGAACGTCAAGCGCGTCATCCAAATTCTGGCTCGGATCAATCACCCGGCCGCCCTTGATCAATAAACTCATATGCTCACCTCGAAAGAATAGTTTTCACTGTCTTTACTCCAACTCACCGCCGCAGACATGATAAAGCATCGACATCCTTACCGCCACACCATTTTCCACCTGCTTGAGAATCCATGATTGATCGCCGTCAACAACATGTGAAGACATCTCGACGCCACGGTTGATCGGCCCCGGATGCATTACCATTGCGTTAGGCTTGGCCAGTTTGATGTTCTCCGGGTTCAGGCCGAAGTAACGGGAATACTCACGGGTGTTCGGCATCAGGGTCTTGCCCTGCCTTTCCTGCTGAATCCGCAGCATCATGACCACGTCGGCATCCTGGATGGCCTCTTTCATGTTGGAACAGACAGTGACATTGCCGAGCCTCTCAACTCCCGGCGGCATCATGGTGGGCGGACCCGCCAGGTAAATCGACGATCCCATCTTGGTAAGGCCCTGTATGTCCGAGCGGGCCACCCTGCTGTGGGTAATGTCGCCAACTATCGCTACCTTGAGACCATCCAGGCGGCCGAAGCGGTCTTTCATGGTCAGCATGTCGAGAAGCCCCTGGGAAGGATGTTCGTGGGCGCCATCACCGGCGTTGATGATTGAACAATTGACTTTTTCCGCCAGAAAATAATGCGAGCCGGAAACAGCATGACGCATCACGATGATGTCCGGCTTCATGGCCAGAAGATTCAACGCCGTATCGGAAAGGGTTTCACCTTTTGTAGCCGAACTGTTGGAAGGCGCGATATTTACGGTGTCCGCCGAAAGCCTCTTTCCGGCAATTTCGAAAGACGTCCTGGTCCTGGTGGATGATTCGTAAAACAGGTTGATAATGGTCTTGCCACGCAAAGTCGGAACTTTTTTGATGTCGCGACTGTTGACCTCACGCATGCTTTCGGCCGTGGAAATCAACAACTCGATATCCTCTTTCGACAAATCCCGCAGGGCAATGATATGCTTATGCTTGAACTCGGCCATGCTATTCACCCTCCCCTATTTTTCAAGTACAACTTCAATTGGCTGGTTATTGCTGTCAAAAGTGACCCGCACATTTTCCTTGAGACTGGTAGGTACGTTTCGTCCGACATAGTCTGCCCGTATCGGTAATTCTCGATGCCCTCTGTCAATCAGAACCGCCAGCTGTATGCACCGGGGACGACCATAGTCCATCAGTGCATCCATGGCGGCGCGTATTGTGCGGCCGGTGAAGAGCACATCATCGACCAGGACAACTTTTTTGCCCTCAAGCGAGAAGGGGATATCGGTTTTCCCGACCGGCTGATGGGGCAACTGACCACTGATATCGTCACGGTAGAGTGTGATATCAACAGAACCGACCGGCACCGCATCACCCTCGATTATTCCAATCTGCTGCGCAATGCCGTCGGCCAGAAAAACGCCCCCGGAACGGATGCCTATCAACACAACGCCTGAGACCCCTTTGTTACGTTCAAGAATTTCATGGGCGATGCGCGTCAGCGCACGCTTGACTCCGGCTGAGTCCAGAATTACCGTTTGTTCAGTACTCATGTCACCCCTCCCTATTTCCGGACACAAAAAAAGAGCCCCTCCGCTGCATGCGGCAAGGCTCTTCCGGTATTATTTATATTTTTCTCATCGTGTCGCCTTTGCTAGCCTCTCGGGCTAGATTAAAAGGAGAATAATTCAACGTCGGAACACTATCACTTAATGGTATTTCAGGTCAAGTTGATTTACGATAAATCAGAATTAAACCGAATCCAGCCACGGCTATTATTTGGAGACAGTTACAACGCCATCATCCAAGTCGTATTTAGCAACAACAATCTTGATTTTCTTCTCTGCTACCATGTGCTTGAGAATCTTCGATTTTTTTGTCAGGCTGGCGGCAACGGTTTTGGCATTGGCATCAGACACGCACTCGATAAAGGCATCCTTGTTGGTATCCGCACATTTTGCATCTCCCTTGCAGGCTTCGCAATTCTTGGCGGCGCTCTTGATGTTTGGGGCAATGGTCTTGACGATGGCATCGATATTGGCACTGCCGGTGCTCTTTCCTTTTGCTCCAACCGTGGCCGAGACAGCACCGCAGCGCTCATGTCCCAACACCATTACCAACGGTGATCCGAGGTGCTCGGCGGCATACTCGATACTTCCCAGAACGACCGGATCGGGAATGTTTCCGGCAACACGGATGACAAATATCTCACCCAATCCCTTGTCAAATATTATCTCCGGCGGAACGCGTGAGTCGGAACAGGTCAGGACGATGGCATAGGGTTTCTGAGACTTTGCCAGACCGGTGCGAGTAGCTAAATCGCACAATTTGGTGCCGGTCATCTGGTTGTCCACATAACGTTTGTTGCCTTCCATCAGTTTTTGCAGGGCCTCATCCGGAGTCACACCGGCACCGCCATGCGACGAAGCAAATGCGATCCCCGCAGCAACCGCTACCAGTCCAAAAACAGCAGCAATTTTTCCAAGTAAACCTTTTTTTAGCATCTTACCCTCCTATGTGATTTTGTATAGTTAATGTATTAATTCTTATCAATATGTCAATCTTTTTTTATTCGGCACGGGATTTAATCTTGACGTTCAAGATTGCCTGAACTATATTCACCGGCGCTGGCGGAGTGGTGAAATGGTAGACACAGCAGACTCAAAATCTGCCGTACGCAAGTACATGCCGGTTCGAGTCCGGCCTCCGCTACCAATACAGAATCCAGATTAGCCCTCATAAGTCCATATGCTCCTGATTTTCAGGGGCTTTTTACGTTTTAGCCTTTTTTAATAAATCCACACATGTCCGCCGATATCCCCCCTATCCAGAAGCTTTAGGTATATATTTTAGGGCAAAAAATACCTATACGTTATTCCTGGGTATTGCCAGCTTATGTTTTCATATTTTACTCTGTGCTACTTTATGGTTTTACAAAAAAGAGCCGCGTTACCCATTTGGGTAAATTCGCGGCTCTTTTTTTCCATGTTATGTGCTCTGCCAACTTATGTCTGTAGTGACACAATACCTGTCGCTATAACGAAATAGCATATCGGGTAAAGAAAATACTATTTTAATTTCAACTCTAAAAAGCGTATAAAAAATATAAGACAAAATTAGTCCGAAAGGGGTAATGAAATGAAAACTGAACTTCTCAATTCATCAAATAGTGCAGTAATCTTCATCGACTTTCAACCCCAGATGGTCTTCGGGGTTGCCAACATCGACCGTCAAACCCTATTCAACAACGTTCTTCTGCTCGCCAAATCCGCCAAAATATTCAAGGTGCCGACCATTCTCACAACTGTTGAAAGCAAGGGGTTTTCCGGCAACATATGGCCGCAGCTTCTTGACATCTTCCCTGATAAAAATCCGATCGAACGTACCACAATGAACTCGTGGGAAAACGAGAAGTTTGTTGCTGCCGTAAAATCTACCGGGAGGAAGAAACTGATCATTGCTGCTCTTTGGACCGAAGCGTGCCTGACATTCCCGGCATTGGAAGCGATGAAAGCAGGCTTTGAGGTCTACGGTGTCGAAGATGCATCGGGAGGAACCACTCTGACTGCACATAATGCGGCCATGCGCCGCATCGAACAAGCAGGTGCGGTTCCGGTTACCGCACTTCAGGTTCTTCTTGAGTACCAACGTGATTGGGCGCGTAAAGAAACCTATGACGAGGTGATTGCAGTAGTAAAAGAACACTGTGGTGCTTATGGTCAGGGTGTTGAGTACGCCTACACCATGGTGCATGGCGCACCTCCGAGCAGAAGTGGTGTCGGGAATTAGCCACAACGTGCACGAGAGAAAACGCTGCTATATCAGGTAGGAACGGAATGAAAAATCAACTTGAGAACAAACGGGCCTTGGTAACCGGCGGCATACGATCCTGACGACGGCCGAACTGATCGCCCTGCTTCCCGCCGAGTAAGATCATTATTTGGCGGAACAGATAGAACGTTATGAAAGGAAAGGTGAGCACTATGTTACGCCAGCCAACACCATTCAAGCTTGGTATCGTTGTCGGCATCGCAGCCCTTGTCGCAATGTTTATGCTGACATCTTCATCCCTCCATGCGGCTAGTACAATCCCGGCCGGCTTTGTCGAGCAATTCGCCGACGTCAACGGAGTCCGACTTCATTACCTCATCGGAGGCAAGGGCAGTCCGGTGGTCCTGGTGCACGGGTATGCCCAGACCGGCCACATGTGGCGTCCGCTCATGCAGCCGCTGGCCAAACGTCACACCATCATAGTTCCCGACCTGCGCGGCACCGGCGGATCGGCCAGGCCGGAGTCAGGCTACGACAAGAAGAACATGGCCATGGACATTCACGAATTGACCAATTCGCTGGGATTTGAGCGGGTAAGTATCGTCGGCCACGACATCGGCCTGATGGTGGCCTACGCCTACGCAGCACAATTTCCGCAGTCCACCGAACGCGTGGTGCTTATGGACGCTTTCCTGCCCGGCATCGGCAACTGGAAGGATGTCTGGCTGATGCGAGACCTGTGGCACTTCCACTTCTATGGCAAAGTGCCGCTGGCGCTGGTCAAGGGACGCGAGCGCACCTACTTTGAGCACTTCTGGAACGATTTCGCCGCCGATCCGAATCACTCGATTCCCGAGGCCGACCGCCGCATCTATGCTAAGTCCTACGCCCAACCCGGGGGCATGCGTGCCGGCTTCGAGTACTTCCGCAATTTCGAACAGGACGCGAAGGATTTCGAACTGTTTTCAAAGACCAAACTAACTATGCCGGTATTTGTTCTGACAGGTGAAAAGGCCAGCGGCACCTTCCTCATCGAGCAAGCCAGACTGACGGCAACCGATGTCAGAGGGATAGTCGTTCCGGGCTCTGGGCACTGGCTGATGGAAGAGGCGCCGCAGTCGGTCATTCCGTCGATCATCGAGTTCCTCGACGGAGCGCCGCATTGATTTCTGTCGTACCGATTCTGGCTCATCCGCTCATCAGCGGGTTGTTGATCGCCGCATCCCTTACCGCGCTCTTGACCTTCGTGGTTATGCCGCGATATACGCGACGGATGAAATGGTGGCATTATGACGAAACTGGGTGAAGAGGCCGATTATAATTCGCCGATTGACTGAGGTGATGGGAGGTGTGCACGTGCCAAAGCTGGGACTCTTCAAGCCGCCAAACTATCGATCCGGCCAGGAAACGGAAACCGAGCGTCACGCCACTTGGCTGGAGCTCTTCTATGACCTGGTCTTCGTGGCGGCGGTGTCTCAACTTGCGCATTCTCTCGGTGAAGATTACTCCTTGGCCGGTATGTTTCACTTTGGCTTTCTATTCGTACCGGTCTGGTGGGCCTGGGTAGGGCACACCTTTTACTTGACCCGCTTCGATACCGAGGATATGGGGCACCGGCTATTGACCATGGCCCAGATGGCTGCAGTAGCCTCTCTGGCTGTACATGTGCCAGCAGCTCTCGGCGCTACATCTGCAGGCTTTGCCCTTTCCTATGCTGCGGTCCGTTTCATCCTTGTAGCGGAGTATCTTCGCGCAGGTAGCCATATCCCGGCGGTAAGGCCGCTGACCAACCGCTATGCCGCCGGCTTCGGTGCCGCCGCCTCCCTCTGGGCACTGTCAGTCCTGCTTCCCGTACCCTGGCGATTTGGCCTTTGGGGAATAGCTCTTATAGTCGATTTTCTGACTCCTCTGACTGCTGGACAACTGCACGTCAGGTTCCCCCCCCATCTTATGCACCTCCCGGAGAGGTTCGGACTCTTTACGATCATCGTAATCGGTGAGGCGGTCGTGGGAGTAGTAACAGGAATCAACCCGGAAGGTCTCACCTTTGGATCAGGCGCCGTCGGTGTCATGGGGCTTCTGGTTGCCTTCGCACTCTGGTGGGGGTATTTCGAAGGAGCCAAAGGGGCGGCTGTTCGGGTATTGAGTGCAGGCAGCCACGTTCGGCGCTACCAGTTGTGGCTTTATTTCCATTTACCACTCCTGATGGGAATCACTTCCACGGCGGTGGGGGTCAGGCATGTCATCCGCCTGTCGGCATCAGAAGTTCTCCCTCTCCAGGAAGGGTGGCTTCTCTCTCTTTCAGTAGCGTTGAGCGTACTTTCCCTGAACGCAATTTTCCTGGCAGCATTTACGGGCAAGACCCGGCAACTGCATCGTTTCCTGATTCCTCACTACGTAATCGCTTTGTTCGGAGTTGTCTGCGGAGCAATGAGCGGATATATACCGGGAATCGCTCTTCTCGGCATCCTTACTCTCCTCTGCATTGCTCAGATTTGCTTCTCTCTGCGAGAGATGCCGTCTTAGGACGTGACCTTCTCCCCAATAACTGGACCAGTTTATAAGGGGAACTTCAAACTCTTTTTGCTAACAGAAAACAATACAACTAAGCAGGATCGGGAAATCGGGCAAAAAGCAATTTTTCTTTCTGTGAAATAAACAAAATACATTACTTTCCTCCAAACGAGGAAGATTCCTGGTTTACGAATAATTGCATCGATTCAAATTCCTGCTATTATTAAAATAGCGTTCCATTGTTGTAAACGACTTTCATTCATGTTGAGGAGGTTTTTATGCGAAGATTTATTTTAATCTGTACAACGTTAGCATTGTTTGCAGTAACTGTTGCTGCAGCAGACCTGCCGGTTGCCCCTAACGGAATAGCCATGTATTCTGATTACATGTCCTGGAAGGTCGTGGCTCCTTCCTACCGGGAAGACAAGGGACATATCCGCATCATCACCGGCAACGAGACCGCTGTTAGAGCCTTGCGTGCCGGCAGGAAGCCGCTTCCCGATGGAAGCGTACTGGCCAAGGTGGCCTGGAAAGCCGAGAAAAGTCCAAACTTTCCGGTGGCCACCGAACCGGGTGCCTTTGCTCAGGTGGAATTCATGGTCAAGGATGCCAAAAAGTATAAGGATACCGGCGGGTGGGGCTTTGCCCGTTTCGTGGGGAACGACCTGAAACCATACGGCAAGGATGCCAGTTTTGTCAGCGAGTGCTTTGGCTGCCATCTACCGGTTGCTAAAAACGATTATCTCTTTACCAAAATAACAAAGACACCTTAATTTTATAAGTAACGATCATTTCAATTTTTGCACGCTATCTCCTAACCCTGATAAACAGGATAAGTGTGTTAACGAAGTTATTTTCTGCCTGAAAACTGCAGAAAACAACTTCTAACTCACTAACAATTATTGCCAATCAAGGAGGTGTGGAAATGCAAGTGACACGAAGAACTTTTTTAAAGGTTTGTGCTTCCGGACTGGGGAGTTCCAGTGCTGCCATGCTGGGCTTTTCACCTGGCGTTTCGCTGGCTGAGGTGCGGGAATTCAAGCTGGTCCGCAGTACCGAGACCCGCAACACCTGCCCCTACTGCTCAGTGAGCTGCGGCTTGATTATGCACAGCATGGGCGATAAGTCAAAAAATGCCGTATCGTCCATTTTTCACATCGAAGGCGACCCGGATCATCCGGTGAACCGCGGCACCCTCTGCCCGAAAGGCGCCGGCCTGGTGGATTTCATCCACAGCCCTAACCGCCTCAAGTACCCGGAATATCGTGCCCCCGGCGCCAATGAATGGAAGCGCATTTCCTGGGACGAGGCCTTTACAAGGGTGGCCCGGCTGATGAAGGACGACCGGGACAAGAACTTCATCGCCAGGAATGCTGCCGGCGCCACGGTCAACCGCTGGCTGACCACCGGCTTCCTGGCGGCCTCCGCCTCCAGTAACGAATCCGGCTACATTACCCACAAGGCGATCCGCAGCACCGGCATACTGGCATTCGACAATCAGGCGCGTGTCTGACACGGACCAACGGTGGCCAGTTTGGCCCCCACATTCGGACGCGGTGCAATGACCAACCACTGGGTGGACATCAAGAATGCCAACGTCATCCTTGTCATGGGCGGCAACGCCGCCGAGGCGCACCCCTGCGGTTTCAAATGGGTGACCGAGGCCAAGGCCCACAACCACGCCACATTCATCGTGGTGGACCCCCGCTTTACCCGCTCCGCGGCGGTGGCTGATCTCTATGCGCCCCTTCGCACCGGCAGTGACATTGCCTTCCTG
Organism: Deltaproteobacteria bacterium; assembly: GCA_030654645.1. Taxonomy (GTDB): domain Bacteria; phylum Desulfobacterota; class Desulfuromonadia; order Geobacterales; family Pseudopelobacteraceae; genus JACRCG01. The sequence goes on from JAURXC010000034.1 coordinate 10,124, forward strand.
GGTGGGGTGATCAACTACCTGCTCACCCACGACAAGATCCAGCACGAATACGTCAATGCCTACACCAACGCCTCCTTCATCGTGGCGGAAGGTTACAAATTCGATGACGGCCTGTTCTCGGGATATGACGAAGCGGCCCGCAAGTACGACAAATCAACCTGGGCCTACGAGATCGGACCGGACGCATTCGCCAGGGTGCACGAGACCCTGCAACATCCCCGTTGCGTGCTGCAGCTGCTCAAACAGCACTATTCCCGCTACACACCGGTAATGGTAAGTAACATCTGCGGCACCGCCAGGGACACCTTTC
>JAURXC010000039.1 GCA_030654645.1 Deltaproteobacteria bacterium
CCGATTTTGCGGATATCGCAGAAGATGTTTATGCCCACCATGAGCGATGGGATGGGAGCGGTTATCCCTTAGGGCTTTCCGGAGAGTGTATTCCTCTTGAGGGGAGAATCATGAATCTCGCCGACCAATACGATGCCTTGAGGAATGCACGGGTCTACAAACCGGCTCTCGATCATAACACGACAATGCGCATCATCACCCTGGGAGATGGGAGGACAATGCCGCAGCATTTTGATCCGCAGGTGTTGAAGGTATTCGTGAAAACCGCACCACTGTTTGAGGAAGTGTATGAAAAATTTAACTAAAGTGTCGGCCTGGCACGGCAGACCTACGAGGTTTTGACCAAAACAGCGGGCCTGAACAAAACCACGGTGGTCTGTATGGGAACTGAAATATGAAGTTTTTGCAATCCCTCCAGAAGATGCCATATCTACGGCTTTTTATCGTCACTATTGTTCTGACGGTCGCTGCCGGCTGGATTCTTACCGACTTTCTCGGCAGGGTTGCGGAAAAAGAATTTAAAGATAAGGCTGAGCGGGATGCAAATCTTATTTCCTTCTTCCTTCATGACAAACTGAATGAAGTTTCAAGCGCTGCCAAGTCGCTGGGACCGGCAGAAGCTATTGTTGCGGCACTCTCAACAGGCAGTGCCACAGATCTGGAACGGGCAAACAAGCTGCTTGACCGCATCAAAAACAACTTTGAGATGTCACACAGCTTCCTAATGGAAAGAAGCGGCCTGACTGTCGCCTCATCGAACAGGAACGAAAAAAACGGTTTTGTGGGTAAATCCTTTGCAGGCAGACCCTATTTCACCGGCGCGGTGGCAGGACGGCTAACCACATATTTTGCCCTCGGCAGAATCACCCACGAAAGGGGCTACTTTGCTTCGGTGCCGGTTATCGACAGTGCAGGTGCAACATCAGGCGTTGTCGTTGTCAAAAGAAACATCACCCCTGTCGAAGAGTTTTTCAAGAAGTACCCCCACGTGTATCTGGTCAGTCCCGACGGGATCATTTTCATCTCCAGCAGGAAGGAGTTCCTGTTCAGGAGCTTATGGCCGATTGATCAAAAAATACATACTGAACTTGTGGCATCGGGGCAATTCGGAAAGATCTCGTTTGATCCACTGTTGGCGGCAGAGCCTCGGACCGGGAAGTTTGTCAGGTTTGAGAACGAGGATCATTACGTACTTCGCCTGCCGTTCGGCAGCGATGGCTGGACGCTCGTATTATTGGATGACCCCCGTAGCGTTTCAGACTACCGCTTGTTCGGAATCATACTCGCAGTAGTGTTCGTTATCCTGCTCCTGCTCTTCTTCAATGTACTGCTGTACAAAGACAAGTCGCTGCAGGCGACCCGAAATCTTCTCAAATCCAGGGATGACTGGAAACTGACATTCGACACGGTGCCTGATCTTATAGCGATTATTGGTGCCGATTACCGCATAACAAGCATGAACAGGGCAATGGCGTTGCGTTTGGGCATCTCCCAGGAGGCGGCGGTCGGCAGGCACTGTTATGAGCTGATGCATAGCTCCCAGGAACCGCCCTCCTCCTGTCCTCATCAAAGGATGCTTGAGTCGGGGAGAGCTGAATCAGGGTGCCAGTTTGAAAAGAATCTGAATGGCGATTTTACCGTCACCGCGGCTCCGATCCTGGCAGAAGACGGCAAAATTGAATCGTCTGTCCATGTGATGCACGATGTCAGCGAGCTGAAGCGGATGGAGCTGTCGTTGAAAGAGTATACGCAGCGACTTGAATTCGTGCTGGAGGGGTCAAATGATGCCACCTGGGAATGGGATTTGATTACCAACCAGGGAATCCTGAATACGAGATATTATGAAATGATTGAATATTCGCCCGGAGAAGTGGACTCGACGTTTGAATTTTTCCTACAAACTATTCATCCCGATGATGTTGCCGATGTGCAAAGGCGCGTGAAAGAAAATCTGGAAGGAACAACCGCTGAATATCAGGCTCATTACCGCATGGTCACAAAATCGGGGAAAATTAAGGATGTCATGGGAAGGGGGAAGATCGTCAGGCATGACGAAGATGGCAAGCCGCTTATTATGGCCGGAGTTATTACCGACGTCTCGGAAATGAAACGGCTCGGCGCTGAAGTCAACAGGATCAATAACCTGGAATCGATCGGCCTTCTTGCCGGAGGTTTGGCCCACGACTTCAACAATGTGCTGAACATAATTTACGGCAACGTAACCTTTGTCAAGATGCTTGCAGAGGGGAATCCGGCATTTGTTGAGCCACTCACAGACGCGGAAGAAGCGTGTGAGCGAGCCAAACAGCTCGGTCTCCGTCTGCAGGCTTTTTCACAGGGAGGCACTCCGTTCAGGGAACCGATAGCGCTTCCCGCTCTCATTGAGGATGCCGCGGGTGTTTTATTCAAGGGTTCACATGTCTCGTACAGCTTATCCGCGGCAGATGACCTCCTTCCATTGGAAGCAGATCCACGCCAGATCAGGCAGCTATTTGAAAATCTGCTGACCAATGCCAAAGATGCCATGCCGGACGGCGGGACAGTCAGGATCGATATTGAAAACTGTGAAGTCGATGGCAACAAGGGATTGTCCCTCAGATCAGGTCACTATGTCCGTATTACAATCCAGGACGACGGCTCAGGTATCCCGGAGGCAAATCTTCCGAAGATTTTCGATCCTTATTTTTCGACCAAGGATACCTACAGTCAAAGAGGGATGGGGCTTGGGCTCTCGATCTGCCATGCCATCATGAAGCGTCATAACGGACACATTTCCGTAGAATCCACGGTGGGAACCGGTACCAGGGTTACGCTTTATCTGCCGGTTTCCGTGGGAGATTCTGAGTGTACACCCGGGGGGAATTTGTAATATGACAAACGAGACGTATAAAATTCTCATAGTGGACGACGAAGAGCCAAATCGAAAACTGTTGTCCCGCTGTTTAACTTGTGACCAGTACACCCTGTACAGCGCCGAAAATGGAATAAAGGCGCTGGAACTGGCTAAAACGATAAGCCCTGATCTGGTACTTCTTGACGTGTCCATGCCTATGATGGACGGTTATGAGGTCTGCCGCGCTCTCAAGGCGGATGAGGCCACTAAAAAAATTCCCGTCATTTTTGTAACTGCTATGCAAAAAATTGCCGATGAAGCCGAAGGTTTTGAAGCCGGGGCAGTGGACTATATCACCAAGCCGATCAACGCCACTGTTGTGCAAGCACGAGTCCGGGCACATCTGTCTCTCAAAGGGGCACAGGATGCGGCGGATGACTGGAATTCAAATCTCAAGAAACGGCTGTTACAGAGCGTCGCGACAATCCGCGAAAAGACTCAGGCACTTGTTTCCGCGGAAGAGCGCGCTTCCGGTCTGCACGGGTATTTACTTGCTGTGGAACTGATGTCAGGTGCTTTTGAGATGATGGAAAACCTTCACGGTGTTCATGCCCGTGCGGTCAGCGAGTTGGCAGGCGATGCCGCGCGCAAAATGAATCTCGGCGCCGAGGCGGTGGCTAAGATCAGACTGGCCGGTCTTATGCACGATGTCGGGACTCTGGGAGGCATACGAGGTGTGTCAGTTAAGCCCGAAACGGACATGTCTGCCAATGAACTGGGAAAATTTCATAATCATACGGCACTGGGACAAGAGCTTTTCAAGTCGTTTGAAGAGCTGCATGATGTGGGGGAAATGGTAATGTTTCATCATGAAGCCTTCGACGGGAGCGGTTTTCCCGACGGGCTGAAGGGTGACGGCATTCCTCTCGGCGCTCGCCTGGTAGCCATTGCTGATTTTATTGAAAAGGCGGCAAGCTCCGTGTCAGGGGAACATGCCGAATATGCACTCATGAAGGCCCGCCTGCACGCAGGCACGCTGCTTGATCCAAGCCTGATTTCGTTTTTTTCGTCGATTACCCGAATCCTTTATTTTGAGGGGAAAAAGTCCGGGACGACAGGAGAAGTTGAAGTGCCTCCTAATGAGCTGATCTCGGGCATGCAGCTCTCGCGGGATCTGTCGAATGAAGCCGGGGTGTTGTTGCTTCAGAAGGGGGATACGCTGGACGCCGCCGGTATTTTGCTCATTCGCCGTACCAGTCGCATGAGTGGTTCTTCTGAGGGTGGCGTCTGGGTGATGATAACCTGCGCGGAATAGTTTTTGTAACCGGGATATTGTTCTTATTGCCGCACAATTCCGAATTTCTTCATGCGAAAGCGCAGTGTGCTGGGGTTGAAACCAAGGAGCAGAGCGGCTCCGTTTTTGCCGTCGATTCGCCACCCGGTTTTTGTGAGCACCTGAATGATAAGGTCTCGTTCCAATGCACCAAGGGCTTTGACGTCGTGTATAACCGCTGCTCCATTGTTCCGGAACGTATCGAAGTTGTCCAGTACCTGCAGTGCGCTTCCCCGGCTGATGATTACCGCCCGCTCAATGACGCTTTCCAGTTCGCGCACGTTGCCGGGCCAATGGTATGCCTGCAGGATGTTCAGTGTGTCTTTGGTCACGGTCTCAATCTTCTTGCCGATTTTCTTGTTGAATTTGGCGACAAAATGAGTGACGAGTAGCGGGATGTCTTCCGTGCGTTGCCGGAGCGGCGGGATGGTGATGGGAAATACGTTGAGCCGGTAGAATAGGTCTTCCCTGAATCTGCCGTTATTGACCTCTTCCCTCAGGTTGCGGTTGGTGGCCGCGATGATTCTTACGTCGGTTTTTATGGTACGGGGACTGCCCAGTCGTTCGAATTCGCCATCCTGAATAACCCGGAGCAACTTGGATTGCAGCTCCAGCGGCATCTCGCCGATTTCATCAAGAAATATGGTGCCACGGTCAGCCAGCTCGAAGCGTCCTATCTGCCGGGTGTCGGAGCCGGTAAACGCACCCCGTTCCCGCCCGAACAGTTCACTTTCCACCAGGGCAGCGGGCAGTGTCGTACAGTTTATCGTTATCAAGGGCAGGTGCTTGCGAGAACTGCTGCTGTGGATGGCGCGCGCGATCACGCCCTTGCCCGTACCGGTCTCGCCGAGGAGCAGAACGGTTGCATTCATTGGTGACACCTGTTCGACCCGCATGAATACGTCGGAAATGGCCGGGCTGTGACCAATAATTTCGCCGAAATTGTCCTGCCGGGCAACCTCCTGCTGCAGGTAGATGTTCTCGGCCTGGAGCCGGTCTTTCAAGAGCTTGATTTCCGCATACGCACTTTGCAGAGACTCTTCCGCCCTTGTGCGCTCCCCGATTTCCTGGGTGAGCTGCAGGTTTGCCCTGGTAAGTTCACCGGTCCGGTTCTGTACCGTTTGTTCCAGCACCTTGTTGTCCTGCTCGACCTGCCTGTACAGCAGCCGCACTTCCAGGATGTTGTGGATTCGTGTCGTTACCTCGACCAGATCAATCGGTTTGCTGATGAAATCCTTTGCGCCCGCTTTGAGTGCCCGCAGCTTGTGACCCGATTGGGAGGTAATCACAATGACCGGAACGTAGCTGCCGGTTTCGATTGATTTCAACTCTTCCATCACCTTGAAGCCATCCATGCCGGGCATCTGGAGGTCGAGTAAAATCAGGTCGTAGCGGTTTTTGCGGTAGAGATCGCATACCGTGCCGGGATCCGTGGTCGACGTGATGTCCGTATATCCTGCTCTGCCAAGCATCTGCTCCAGCAGCAGCACATTCGCTTCCAGATCGTCCACCACCATGATTTTGGCGTTGAGTATGTCGGTTAATGCATCCATTTCTCTTCATCCCCACGGGCAATTATGTACAGGCAATTATGAAGGTTGAGGTATGAATTATGAGTTTTCATCCTTCACCCCCTCATTTCGCAATTTTCCAGGTATTCTTGCCGGCATGTTTGGCCTCGTACAAGGCCAGATCCGCGCTCTTCAACAGCGTTTCCGCGTCCTCGCCATGGTCCGGATAGATGCTGACACCCGCGCTGGTGGTAATTCTGACCACATTGCCTTCGATGCCATAGGGTTGCGACAGCGCCTCGATCGCTCTTGACGCCGCCAGGGACGCATAGTCGATGCCGCTGACGTGCCACAGGGCCAGTATGAATTCGTCGCCCCCCAGACGTGCCACGGTATCCTCTTCACGTACCGTAGCCAGCAAACGCTCCGCGACCATTTTCAGCAGAATGTCTCCGGTTGCGTGCCCCAGCGTGTCGTTGATCTGTTTGAAACCGTCCAGATCCAGGAACACCACCGCCATGGCGCTCCTGTTTCTGCGGGCGTGGACCAGGGCCATCGACATCCGGTCGGCCAGAAGCCGTCTGTTTGCCAGCCCGGTCAACGGGTCATTCAGCGCCAGTTCTTCCAGCATCTTGCCGTAATTGCGGGCGGCTTCGTGCAACAGGCGGACTTCCAACAGGTTATGAACCCGAATCAACACCTCGGCCAGATCGAACGGCTTGCTGATGAAATCCTTGGCGCCGCTCTGCAGCGCGCGCAGCTTGTGAGCCGGTTCGGCGGTGACGGCCAGCACCGGCAGATAGCCATCCGTTTCGATTCCCTTGAGCCCTTCCATAACCTGGAAACCATCCATGCCGGGCATCCGCAGGTCAAGCAGAATCAGGTCGTAGTGGTTGGCGCGATGCAGGTCGCGGACGGCGCAAGGATCTCTCGTCGTCGTAATGCGGGTATAGCCGGCAACTCTCAGCATCTGCTCCAGCAGCTGCACATTGGCCTCCAGGTCATCCACGATCAGAATGCCTGAATTAAGAATATCGGTGGGGCTGACCATTAGCTGCCTCCTGGATTCTTATCGTTCGAATCATTTTCCGCGTGTTCCAGTGCCATGTCCAGCGCTTCCATGAATTCGTTGACATCGATCGGCTTGGTTATATAGCGCAGAAAGCCCGCCTCCAGCCCTTTTCTGATATCGTGCGGCATGGCGTTGGCGCTGATGGCAAGCACCGGGATATGCGCCGTCAGCGGATCGGCACGCAGGATTTCCAGAGCCTGGATACCGCTCATGCCGGGCAGGTTGATGTCCATCAGGATCACTTCCGGCTGACGGGTGCGCGCCAGCGCGATGCCGAGTATGGCGTCCCCGGCGCTCAACAGGCGCAGGTCGGGGCGCCGTTCGATCAGTTGCTCGACCAGCTGCATATTGGCCAGGTTGTCTTCCACATACAGCAGGGTGCGTGGCACTGCTCCAAGCGGTATATGCGCGTGACGCGGCGCCAG
>JAURXC010000046.1 GCA_030654645.1 Deltaproteobacteria bacterium
TGAGGGCGTCCGCGCAGCAGACCACCTTGGGGATCATGCCGCCGGTGATGGCATCCTCCTCGATCAGGCGGTGCAGGTCACTGACCGAAATGCTTTCCAGCAGATTGCCGTTTTTATCCTTGACCCCGTTGATATCGGTCAGCAGGATGAGTTTCTCGGCATTCAGCGCCGCGGCTACCCGCCCGGCCACCAGGTCGGCGTTGATATTGTAGCTTTCACCTTCCACTCCGACCCCGACCGGCGCAATGACCGGAATATAGTGGCCCCCCTCGAGAGTCTTGATCAAGTCCGTATTGACCTTGACGACGTCGCCGACATAACCGATATCCAGCAGCTCAGTCGTGCCGTCGTCAGCCTTGGCTTCTTGCAGAAGTTTTTTGGAGAGCAGCAACGTGCCGTCCTTGCCGGAAAGTCCGACCGCCTTGCCGCCATGCTGATTGAGATAGCCGACGACCTCCTTGTTGACCTGTCCGACCAGCACCATTTCAACCACAGCCATGGTTTCGGCATCGGTCACGCGCATACCCCTGACGAATTCAGACACGATCCCGTAGCGCTTCAGGGTCTCGTTTATCTGCGGACCGCCGCCATGCACGATGACGGCATTGATTCCCAACGATTTAAGAAGTATCACATCCAGCGCGAACGACTCTTTAAGCTTGTCATCCGACATCGCATGTCCGCCGTACTTTATCACGAAAGTTTTCCCGGCGAATCGCCTGATGTAGGGCAAGGCCTCCATCAAGGTATTAGCTTTTTCGATTAAATGTTTCATATCCCGATTCCCACTCTAAAATAGAAACTGCCAACGTTAAAGTCGGCAGTCTACAGGAAGTCCGGCAAAATCTCAAAAGATTATTGCAGCGGCAGACAGATGGTTACAGTGGTACCCAAGCCCGGTTCGCTATCCAGGCTGATGCTCCCGCCATGCTGGCGGATAAAATCCCGCGCATAAAAAAGCCCCAGACCGAAGCCGCGCACCTGGCCGGTATAGTCCGGATCAACCTGGTAGAACTTTTCAAACACCTTGGGAAAATCTGATCTGGAAATGCCGACACCCGAATCAGAGATCACTATGCAGACTTCATTCCCGGATGCAACGGTAGTCAGCCCCACATGCCCGATATCCCCCGAAAACTTGAAGGCATTATCGATGACCTGGTACAGGGCGAAGCTGATTTTGTGTTTGTAAAGATTCATCAGCGGCAACTGCCCCAGATTCAGATCAATCTCGATTGACAATTTGCCGTGGGCTTCTCTTGCCTTACTCAACAGGTCGGAGGCAATCGTATTCAGGTCGCATTCTTCACGCTGGTTTTCTTCCCCGTCAATCATGATCCGGCTGAAAGTCAACAGGTCGGCAACCAGGCGGCTGAGGTAGGCGGACTCCTCATAGACCAATGAAGCGTTCTGACGAAACATCTCTTTATCGGAATCATAGACTCCACGCTGAATATTCTGCAGGAAGAGCGATATGCCGGTTATAGGAGTGCGCAATTTATGTGAGATCAACGAAAGAAAAGTACTCTTCAGCTGGTCAGCGCATTTGATATTTGTCAATTCTTCCTTGAGCGCTTTTTTTGCCAGCGCTTTTTCAACATAGGTCTTCAACTGAAGAAGATTGAGCGGCTTATTGATAAAGTCATCCGCATCTTCCTTGAGCGCGTTTAGAATAACGTCTTTATCGGCAAAACCGGTCATTATGATAACGGCCGCGGTCGGGTCCAGCTGCTTGACCTGCTTCAACAGCTCGATTCCGGAACCACCCGGCATCATCACATCCGTGAGAATCAGGTCTACCGCTTCCTTCCTGTAGACACTGATGGCTTCCTGTATCGTGCCGGCCTGAAGTACCCGGTATTCCCTGAGAGCCCGTCCGCACAGATCACGGATATTGGGATCGTCGTCAACGACCAGAATGGTTGTCTTTTCGGTATTTATTGGAGCTTCGGATCCGTTTTCAGCTGGTGTATTCATATTATTTCCCTGCCCATGTCAGGCGCCGGCAAGAATCTTTGCGGCCATTGCCAGGGCGTCCCCGATATTTTCAGGCTGCGAGCCTCCAGCCTGGGCCAACTCCGGCTTGCCGCCGCCGCTTCCGCCAACAATTGGCGCCATCTGCCTGACCAGGTCTCCGGCCTTGATTCTTGCGCTCAACTCTTTGGTGACCGCTACCAGCAGATTGGCCTTGCCGCCAATATCCGCCCCCAACACGATCACCCCTTCTCCGATGCGGTCTCTAAGAGCATCGGACAGATCCCGCAAAGCCTTGACATCCTCCACCTTGACCTGCGTCGCCAGAAGCTTGACACCATTAACCAGCTCGGCCCGGGACAACAGGTCGCCGGAAGCAACGGCATTGAGCTTGCCCTGCAACACTTCCATCTCCCGCTGCAGATCTTTCTGGCGGGACAGCAGCTTCTCAAGCCTGTCCAGCGGGTTGCCACCCTCAGCCTTGAGAAGAACGGCAATCGCGTGCTGTTCGTCTTCAATCTGACGAACGAAACCCAGGGCGCCCGTACCGGTCAAGGCCTCGATACGCCGCACTCCGGCGGCAATCCCGGCTTCCGATACGATCTTGAACAGCCCGATATCACCGGCCGCCCTGACGTGGGTTCCGCCGCACAGTTCCATGCTGATGTCGCCAACCCGAACAACCCTTACCGAATCGCCGTACTTTTCATCGAACAGCGCGGTGGCGCCGGCTTCGATCGCCTCGTTGATCTGCATCAGATTGGTGGAGACCGGATCGTTCTCCATGACAAAACCGTTCACCAGCGTTTCAACCTGGCGAATTTCATCCGCAGTCATGGCGGAAAAATGTGTGAAGTCAAAACGCAACCTGTCCGCCGACACCAGCGAGCCGGCCTGCTTGACATGATCACCCAGCACCTGGCGCAAAGCGGTCTGCAACAGGTGGGTCGCGGTGTGGTTGCGCGCCGTGGCTCTTCTGACGGAAGTTGTCACGGTCAGATTGACCGCATCCGATACCCGTACCGCCCCTTCCCTGACCTGGCAATGATGCACGATAAAATCCGGGAATGGCCGTGTGGTTTCCAGCACGTCCAGATGGGCGCTGCCGGACGAGATTACTCCGATGTCGCCGGCCTGTCCACCAGACTCTCCGTAGAATGGGGATGACTCGACGATCACATCCACGCGATCGCCGGCAGCGGCGGAGGTTGCCTCAACACCGTCCCGCACGAGAGCCCTGATCGGGGAATAGGCGGTAAGCGCGTCATAACCGATGAACTGGGAGTGTACTCCGCGGTTATGGATAGCCTTGTAGATATCGGCAATTCCGGCCGCTCGGGACCCCTTCCAGTTTTCCCGCCCCTGCTCGCGCTGTTTTTCCATGCATGACTCAAAGCCGGCCTCGTCAATCGTAAATCCTTCCGACTCGACGATATCCCCAGTCAGGTCGATCGGGAAACCGTAGGTGTCATAGAGCTTGAAGAGCACCTCTCCGGGGATCACGCTTTTTCCGGCGGACCGCAGTGAAGCCACCTCATCGTTGAGAATCCCCAGGCCGCGATCCAGGGTCTCGTTGAAACGCTCCTCTTCAGCCAGGGTCACCTTTTTGATATAGGCCTCGCGCTCGGCCAGTTCCGGATAGGCATCACCCATCATCTCACGCACCGCTTCCACCATCCTGCAGAGCAGCGGCTCGCTCACACCCAGCATCTTGGCATGGCGGGCGGCACGGCGCATGATCCGGCGCAGCACGTAACCGCGACCCTCGTTGCTCGGCAGGGCGCCATCGCAAATCAGGAAAGTGACGGCGCGGCAGTGGTCGGCGATCACACGCATTGACACGCTGTCCTTCTCGTTGGCTCCGTACTTTTTGCCGCTGTGGCGTTCTATGTGACGGATGATCCCCTGCAGCAGATCAGTATCATAATTGGAATGTACGCCCTGCATCACGGTGGTGATCCGCTCCAGCC
>JAURXC010000056.1 GCA_030654645.1 Deltaproteobacteria bacterium
CCCAACCTGTTCCGGATGCGGCAGTTTTACGAGACCTACCGCCTGGATGAAAAAGTCTCGGCACTGCTGAGACAATTATCCTGGACCCATAACCTGATCATCCTCAGCCAAAGCAAGCGCCAGGAAGAACGGGAGCTCTACCTGCGCCTGGCGATACAGGAAAAATGGAGTACACGAGAGTTGGAACGCCAGTTCAAAACTGCCCTGTTTGAACGCACGGTGCTTCAACCGCCAAAAGTGTCAGCAGTGCTGACACAAATTCATCCGGATGCCCTCAGCGTTTTCAAGGATTCGTACCTGGTGGAGTTTCTCGGCTTGCCGGATGGTCATGATGAATCCGACCTGCACAAGGGGTTGTTGCACAAACTAAAGGAGTTCCTCATTGAATTGGGGCGGGATTTCTGTTTTGTCGGTTCCGAGTTTCCGGTGCAGGTCGGCAAGCGGGACTTTGCTCTGGATTTACTGTTCTTTCATCGCGGGCTGAATTGCTTGGTGGCTATAGAGTTGAAAGTCGGGCGTTTTGAGCCGGAATACCTCGGCAAGTTGGGATTTTATCTGGAGGCGCTTGATCGCGACGTGAAAAAGGCGCATGAAAACCCGGCCATCGGGGTGTTGCTCTGTGCCAGCAAGGATGCCGAGGTAGTGGAGTATGCCCTCAGCCGGTCGCTTTCTCCAGCCATGATTGCCGAGTATCAAACCCAGCTGCCGGACAAGCAACTGTTGCAGGCAAAGCTGCATGAGTTTTATCTGCTGAATGTTGGTGAAGAACGTGGATAAATAATCAGTGCAACATGAGTCGGTGACTGCGATCCAGTTGGTAAAGTTTTTGGAGTTGAGGAGTTCCGGTGAATTGTCGCCATGGCTTGATCGTTTGATCGGCTGGGAAATTGTCAACTCACGAGGAAAAACAAAGGGAACAACATACTCCGTCAATCCCGATTTGCTTCGCAAGCTTGATTTCAAAGGAAGCACAACCCTTAAAGGAATTGAGGCGCACAGACTTCATGAACTAGTATTGCGAGATCTTGAAATATATCGAGATGCAAGCATCAGCGAGATTCACGAACGGATTGGTGATGAAATTCCTCGGCGGTTGTTGAAAGACCAGTTACGAATCATGGTTGAACGCGGAGAGATTTGCAAAAAAGGTAAGCTGCGCCATACGCGCTACCTATGGACAAAACAAAGCGGAATCAATCAACGTTGATTTGATAAAATGTCTATAGAACTATTCACTTCTGCATAACTATGCGGAAAAAATAGGGTTATCTATAGACAAAATGTCCGCAAATAATTCGTTATTCACCGGTTAAGTCGTCTATAGAAAACCATTATTGAATAGTCAGGAGGCATAAATATGCGCATAGGACACGGCTACGACGTCCACCGCTTGGTGGAGGGCAGGAAACTGATCATGGGCGGGGTGGATATCCCCTGGGAGAAGGGGCTTTTGGGGCACTCCGATGCCGATGTGCTGCTGCACGCCATTGCCGACGCGATCCTGGGAGCTATCGGCGAGGGGGACATCGGCAGGCACTTCCCCGATACCGACCCGGCCTTCAAGGGGGCCGACAGCCTCAAGCTGCTGGAGCATGTGGGCAAACTGGCCTCCAAACTCGGCTATTGCCTGGGCAACCTGGATGCCACCATCATCGCCCAAAAGCCGAAGATGGCGCCCCACATCGCATCAATGCGCGAAAACATCGCCAGGGTGCTGGATGCCGAGGTCGGCCAGGTCAACGTCAAGGCCACCACCGAGGAGGGGCTGGGGTTCACCGGCAGCGGCGAGGGCATCTCGGCCCACGCGGTGGTGCTGATGACCGCCGCGAAATAAAGACAAAAAAACCTCCGGGGTTTTCCCATCCCGGAGGTTTTTTTCATAGATCAAGCTGCCAGACTTCCCGCTTACAGCCCCTTTGCAGCCAGCTCTTCCACCAGCTTCTTCTGATCGACATTCAAGTTTTCCGGCACATGCACGCTGATTTTCACATACAGGTCGCCCTTGTAATTTGAGCCGAGCGGCTTGATGCCGCACCCTTTCAGACGGATCTTGGTGCCGGGCTGAATGCCGGCCGCAACCTTGATGCGCTTGTCGCCGTCCAGGGTCGGCACATCCAGCGATGTGCCCAGGCAGGCGGCGCTGAAAGAAATCGGCCGATCAACCAGCAGGTCGCCGCCGTCGCGGGTGAAGACCGGATCGGGCAGCACCCGCAGGATCAGGAACAGGTCGCCGGCCGGACCGCCCCCCTCCCCCTGGGCGCCTTTGCCGGTAATACGGATCTTGCTGCCGTTGTCAACGCCGGCCGGAATCTTTACCTTCAGTTCCTCGCGTTGACCGTCGCGTCTGAAAGCGATCTGTTTTTCGGCTCCCAGCGCGGCATCCCGAAAGCTGACGCTGATCTCCATCTCGTGGTCGCCCCCCCGCTGTGGACCGGCGCGGAAGCCGCCCCGCCCTCCGCCACGGCTGAAAGAGCCGCCGAACAGGCGCGAGAAGATGTCCTCGGCTCCGCCGCCACCAACTCCTCCTCCCATATCCTTGTAGGCATTGCCGAAGTCGAAACCGCGGAAGATGTCTTCCTGGCTGTACTGCTGGTGGAAGCCGCTGGAGCCGAAGGTGTCGTACTGCTCCTTCTTCTTGGGATCGGAAAGGACCGCGTAGGCCTCGTTGATCTCCTTGAACTTGTCTTCGGCGGCCTTGTTATCCGGGTTGCGGTCGGGGTGGTACTTGACCGCCAGCTTGCGGAAAGCCTTCTTGATTTCATCGGCCGAGGCACCTTTTTCGATCCCCAGCGCCTTGTAATAATCGGTTTGTGCCATATTTTCACCATTTCCATTCTATTTGACCACAATGTAAGCTCTGAAGGCCGGGCTGTCAACTCCGGCGGAGGTGTATACCTTGACAGCAGACTGAGCCGGACGTAGTATTCACCAGATAAATTTAACGGCATTCGAGGGATTACCCATGAAAAAAGCGATCATCATCGGCGGCGGCATCTCCGGACTCTCCACGGCCTGGCTGCTGCGCTCCAAGGCCCTGGCCGCCGGAAAAGAGCTGGAAATCACCCTGCTGGAAAAGGAACAGCGGCTGGGGGGCAAGATCTGGAGCATCAAGAGCGACGGCTATACCTGCGAATGGGGGCCGAACGGCTTTCTGGACAGCAAGCCGCAGACGCTGGAGCTGTGCCGGGCGATCGGGGTCGAACAGAATCTGCACCGCAGTAACGACAACGCCCGCAAGCGTTTCATATTTTCCGGGGGAGAGCTGCACCGCCTGCCGGAGGGGGGACCCTCCTTTTTGAAGAGCAAGCTGATCTCATGGCCGGGTAAGCTGCGACTGGCGCTGGAACCGACACCCTTCATCGCCGCGGCTCCCAAGGGAACCGACGAGACCCTGGCTGATTTCGGCCGGCGCCGGTTGGGACAGGAGGCGCTGGACAAGTTGATCGCTCCGATGGTGTCGGGCATTTTTGCCGGTGACCCGGAGACCATGTCGCTGGTTTCCTGCTTTCCGCGCATCGCCGAACTGGAGCGGGAATACGGCGGCCTGATCCGGGCCATGATCCTGCTGGCCAAAAAGAAGAAGAAGGATATTGCCGAGGGGAAGGTCGTTTCCAGCGCCGCCGGGCCGGGCGGGGTGCTGACGTCGTTTCGCGAAGGCATCCAGTACCTTGCTGATGCCCTCACTGAATCACTGGGGGGTATTGTCAAGCCGGGGATTGCGGTCACAGCGATCGAAAAGGGCGAGAGCGCCCGCTATCGGGTGAAATGTTCCGATGGCTCGGAGCAGGAGGCCGACCTGGTCATCGTGGCCTCGCCCGCCTTTGCCGCGGCGGAGATGCTGGCCGGGCTGGACGCCGCTGTTTCCGGTGTCCTGCGTCAGATCCCCTACGCCAGCATGACCGTGATCTGTTTCGGCTACGAGCGTGAGCGCATCGCCCATCCGCTGGATGGCTTCGGTTATCTGATTCCCAAGAAGGAGGGGCGCAGTACGCTGGGGACGCTGTGGGATTCGAGCATGTTCGAGAACCGCGCTCCCGACGGCAAGGTGCTGTTGCGCAGCATGATGGGGGGCGCCTGTTTTCCCGAATATGTCAAGTTGAGCGATGACGAGGTTACCGCTCGGGTCAAAAAAGATCTGAAAGCGACCATGAACATTGATGCCGAGCCTTCCTTTGTCAGGATCTTCCGGCATCCTCAGGCGATTCCCCAGTACACGGTCGGGCACGGCCAGCGCCTGGAGGCGCTGGATGAACGGATGAAAGCCCATCCCGGCCTGATCCTGACCGGTAATTCCTATCGCGGCATCGGCCTGAACGACTGCGTGGCGGCGGCCCAGCGGGCCGCGGACGAAGCTTTGGCCCTGGCCGGTTAATTTCTACCCGGACAACGGAAAGGCTCCCCAACGGGAGCCTTTCTCGATTTTATCCGCGGTTTTCAGAATTGGAATGGCAGCTAACCTGGCCGCTCTTTCAATATCTGTTGGATCTGGCCGTGCAGGTCAGACCAACCGAAGGGCTTGTGGATGAAGTTCATTCCCTCGCCCAAAACCCCCTTCTGATCGATGATGTCGGCGGTGTATCCGGACATGAACAACACCTTGATTCCCGGAATCATCGCTTCGATCCGCTGGGCCAGCTCCCTGCCGTTCATTTCCGGCATGATCACATCGGTGAGCAGCAGGTCCGGCTTGTTCCGGGCATTCGAGCAGATCTCCAGCGCTTCACCGGGAGTGGTCGCTATCAAGGTATTGTATCCGATTTCATTCAGTATCTCGGCGGTCATGTCCCGCACCGAAATATCGTCTTCAACCAGCAGGACCGTGGCCGGCCGATCAAGGTGAATAGACGGCTCTGGAGTTTCATTCCGGATTTGCGGCTCGTCGCAGCGCGGAAAGCAGATCCGGAAGGTGGTGCCGGTTCCGGGTTGGCTCTTTACGCTGACAAAGCCCCTGTTCTGGGTTACGATGCCGTAGATCGTTGCCAGCCCCAGTCCGGTGCCCTTGCCGGCTTCCTTGGTGGTGTAGAACGGCTCGAAGATGTGCTGCTGGGTCTCGTGATCCATGCCGCAGCCGGTGTCGCTTACCGTCAGTTGTACGTACTCTCCGGCAATGACGTCCTGATTTTCCTGCATGTAGGCGCTGTCGATGGTGACGTTTCCAGTTTCTATGGTCAGCAGGCCAC
>JAURXC010000061.1 GCA_030654645.1 Deltaproteobacteria bacterium
GGAGGCGCTCGGCGATGCTGTTCGCCTGGCAACCTACGGCGACTACGCATCGCGGCTCAACAAACTCAACCTGCCCCAGCGCCAAATCAACGTCCGGGTTCGCCTGAGCCCGGAGACCCGTAACGACCTGAGCAGCATCGGACTGATCAGGGTGGCCGGGAGCAAGGGGCAGGTGGCACTCTCCTCCCTGGCCGATATCCAGATGGGAGGCGGCCCCGCCCAGATAGACCGCCTGGATCGCTACCGAAACGTCACAATTTCGGTGGAGCTGAACGGTCGCTCCCTGGGCGAGGTGATGAACGAAGTCCGCCAACTCCCATCCATGCGCAACCTGCCCAAGGGTGTTTTCACGGTACAGCAGGGGGAGCTGCAGCGGATGAGCGAAATGTTCGGCAGCTTCGGTCTTGCTATGGCTGCCGGCGTTCTCTGCATCTACGTGGTGCTGGTGCTTCTCTTCCACGATTTCCTCCAGCCGGTCACGATTCTGGCCGCTTTGCCCCTTTCCCTGGGAGGCGCCCTGCTGGCGCTGGTCGTAACCCGCAACGACTTTTCCATGCCGACGGTCATCGGCCTGCTCATGCTGATGGGGGTGGTCACCAAGAACTCCATCCTGCTGGTGGAATACGCGATCATGGCGAGACGCGAGCATGGCATGTCCCGCTTTGATGCACTGGTTGATGCCTGCCACAAGCGCTCCCGCCCCATATTCATGACCACGATCGCCATGGGAGCCGGCATGCTGCCGATCGCCCTGGGTCTGGGAGCGGACCCGAGTTTCCGCCAGCCAATGGCTATCATCGTCATCGGGGGGTTAGTGACATCGACACTGTTGAGCTTGCTCGTCATACCGGTTCTTTACACGTATGTCGACGACCTTATGCAGTTTTTTCGCCACCGCATGCTGCCTGTTCCGGACAAAGGGGGTGAGCCCTCCACGGCAAAGCCGACATCTGCGTTAGCAGATCAATAGGGCAGTACCGTCGTGCCATCCACCCTCGGCTACTTCATGGCCGAGATCACCTGCTGTGGGAAATTCCTGGGACACCAAGCTTAATTCAAAAGGCGGCCAATCGGCCGCCTTTAACAAACACAATAGTACTTAAATATCAACAAGTTACCACTCTCAAGCCCTTTGGTTTTTACCTTGATTTATTAGCAATCTGATTAGCACACTGAAGCACCTATCACAAGCATATTTTAAAGTATGTAAAACACCTACCAGTATTTCCAAGGCATTATTTCTTTTTTCATTTTCTTCTCGCGATAACGGTAGTGAGGCGCCAGCGGCGGCGCAGCCTTATCGCGCCGACCGTCTGCCGCCGATGGTTAGCCACTTTTCTCCGCCTACACCAAACTCCCATCGTACGTTTTCAATGGCACTCTTGATCGTTTTCCAAATATTTCGATCTATTACAACTCCATCTTGATAGTGGTATTTCAAATAGAATAACCTTGTTGGATAATACTGTACTACTTCAATGGAAACAGGAACTGGATACTGTTCATGTTCACGGTTTAACTCGTAATATTCTTTACTTCGCTTTTGTATACCAATTAACTGTAAAGACTTTTTGGGTACCGGCTTCAGTTTAACAAACTCTTCATAAAGATCAAAAAATTGATCAAAAGCTTTCTCATCATTTTCCGCGGCCTCAAGCAGGTACCTTGTCCAACCCATTATTCTGCATTTGCTGTTGAACTTGTGCGCATATACGAGCCATTCTGCGAAATGTGTCGAAGAAAAATAAGGCTCTTCAACGAGTTTATGAATCCACAGCGCCGTATGATAGCCGTAAATAAATCCTTCTAAAGCTTTCAATGATTTTGAGCCGAAATACATTGCCGGTCTAAGCCGGATGTTTTCGAGCTGTTCATGAAGGTTCTGTGGGGTTTTCATATTCTTTCCTGTTGGGTAACGGTTCGCGCAGTTGACCCGTTCGGGCAGTCTTTCCGCCCGACCGGTGTCCAACTGCCTGGTTTGGGACTTCGATTTTTTAGCCATTGGATTATCTGGTTTTTTCAATGCGTAGGTCTGTCCCTCGAAGCTTACCCTCGGAGACGCGCCCCCTCAGCCTTTCCCAGGTCATTTGAAATTAAGGGAGTACCGTAAATGTTGCTGTCAAGGTGTTTGAGTTCACCCCCTCAATATCTGTAACATACATATTCACCGTATAGGTGCCAACAGACGAAAACGCTACGACACCTGATTTAATGGATAAAGTACCTGCTATTTTTCCCGCTGGAACTATAAGGTTAATGGTTTTGTTGTAAATAGTATCACCGCTTGAATTGAACACAGTGTAGGTACCTGTTCGAACATCGCCACCGTTATCAATGAAATCAAATTGCCAATCAAAGATTATCAGAGACTTTACTGCCAACGAGGTCGAGTCCGGAGTGTTTTGCAGAGTTGTAATAACTGGAGGTGTCTGCGTAGTGTTTTGGTCGCCACCTCCGCCACAGCCAGGCAAGCCAAGTACCAGCAAAAGACAAATTCCCGCCATCAAATTGATTACATTTTTGCTCATTTCTTGCTCCTTTGACCAACGTGGTGAGCCTTCACCTGCCGGGTTTTAGGGCAGGTGCAAGGCGTTGGTTAGGCATTCGCCTCTAAAGCCTTTTGCGCTTCTTCAAGTTCGCGTTTCTTTCTATTTGCATCATCAACTGATCGTACTTGTTGGATTACATCATGAAAGTGAGAAACATCTTGAGCAATAGACAATCCAGGCAAAGCATCACCGTATGTACGATTCGCCCTGTATGCAGTCATAACTCCTACGAATTGGACACCATCAGTTGCCGTGTTGAAGATAACCGGGCCACCACTGACGCCATTAATTGCAACTCCGTCAATCAAGTACGCTCTCAGGTCGTCTCTTCTGGCGCTAATGTTTCCGGAGAAGAAACACAGTGTGTAAGCCTCGATAGCGGGATAACCAAGCCATCCGACCTCGGCACCAATATTCAGTCGGGTGTCTATGGAACGGAGTGGTATAAGGTCATTTGGCAATTGAAGCTTGCTGCTTTCAAAAAAAATCACCGCTGAATCTGATTTATAGTCAGTGAAAATAACTCGTTGATCTACGGGAAGGAAGACAGTTTGTGAGAAGTTGAAATTATGAATTTTAATGGGTTGTTGCCATTCGTCGGCAGAAGAAACTACATGTAGCGCTGTGGCAACTCCACACCATGAATGGTCGTCGTTGTAGGCAAACAAAAAACCAGTTCCGCTGCCAGAAGGAGTTTCGATTTTTACGAGGTAAGGAGTAACTTTTTGAACAACTTGATCCCAATTCATTTACGATCTCCTTCTTTATCTTGGATTTGTATAACAAGTTAAGAGTTTATGCGGTGCGCAGCGCAGCGGAGCCGCCGCATAAAGTCAAGTTGAACTTTACCGCCTTCGATCTTGTATCCACTTTGGATTTTTATCGGGAATTTTGCCTGTTGCTGTGCGGATAGTACCCGCAGAATGAGACTGTTTCAATGGTATTCTTGAAAGAATATTTTGTGCCTGATCTTTCTTTTGACGCTGATTTCAGTTTCAGCTGAAGGTGTTTTCCATCTTTTCCGCTAACTGAGGGTCTTTTTCGATGCTGCGGATACACCGGTAGCGTAAACACTGCAATGTTCTGAATTGAGCGCGTCATTACCTCCCCCAGCCTGTTTGTAGTACTACTGTCCCACCCGGCGGACTCCTCGCCCGGCGCGGCAGCACCTCGATTACCACCATCATACCCTTCCCGCAGCAGGGGCAGATGCGGCCTGTGGCCGTAACCGGCTCTGCCGGTTGCTCTTTACGCTGTCTGGTTGCCAGTAGCTGTTGTACCTCTCTCAGCTGTTTTCGGTTTGCCGAACTCCACAGACCAAAGTAACGCACCTTGTGGAATCCTTCCGGAAGCACGTGCTGGAGGTATCGCCGCAGAAACTCCTCCGCGGCTAGCGTCATCTTTTTCCAGCGCCGGGTTTCCGATTCCTGATAGCGGAAAGTAACCATACCGTTTTCCAGAGAGAGGATGCGGCTGTTGGCAATGGCGATGCGGTGTACGTAGCGCCCGAGATAATCAAGAACCTTCTTCGGGTTTTTAATGGGAGGTTTGATCTTGACCACCCAGTCGGTGTGCCACAACTCCTGTGGAAAGGATTCTTCAGGAAATGCCTTCTTCACCCTGGCCATGAACTTTCCCCGAAAGAGTTTCGACAGGGCCTTGGCGCAGACCAGGTACTTCGCCTTTCTCGTCCGCCGCCAATGGCCGTCAGTGTCCACTCCGCCGGCGGCTACCAGCATATGCACGTGAGGATGGTGCTCCAGGATGCGCGTCCAGGTATGCAGGACAGCCAGGACGGCAAGCTTGCCGCCGACGTATTTCGAATCAAGGCCGAGCTTGATGAGTGACTCAGCCGCTGTACTCATCAGAAGTGAGTAAAGCTCGTCCTGGTTACTGCGCGCCATACGCCGTAACTCTTGTGGGATGGTAATGGTTACGTGGAAGTAAGGAACGGCAAGGAGTTCCGTGCGCCGTTTGGCAAGCCATCTGCTGGTGTCGGCGCCGTGGCATTTGGGGCAGTTGCGATTCTTGCAGGAGTGATAGGAGTAACGCTGGTGGTTGCAGTCGCTGTCGTCACAGCACTCCAAATGACCTCCCATCGCCTCGGTGCGGCACGAAACGATTGCTTCAATCGCTTTTTTGTGGCCTGCCGGCATCCGGTCACCGAACTTCGCCAGATACTCGTTCCCGTGGCTTCGGACGATATCCGCCAATTCGACCATGGCTTCAAAGATCGGACATGAGTTCGTTCAGGCTCTTGTCAAGGCGTTCGGATATCTTGCTGGTCAGATGGAGGTAAATCTTGGTGGTGGAGAAGTCGGCGTGCCCGAGGATTTTCTGGAGGGTGGTGATGTCTTCGCCGTTTTCCAGCAGGTGGGTGGCGTATGAATGACGCAGGGTGTGCGGGGTAGCGCTCTTCTTGATGCCGGTTTCGTGCAGGGCCAGCTTGAAGGCGTCCTGCAGAATCTCGGTGCCGATGTGCCACTGCTTCTGGGGAAACAGCCAGGTGCCGCCGTTACCAAAGTTCTTGTAGTGGTTACGCAGCAACTTGAGTACATGATCAGGAAGAGGGACGGCACGATCTTTCCCTCCTTTGCCGCAGCGCACCCAGAGTTGGTGGCGGTCGCCGTCGATGTCCTTTATGGTCAGCCGCACCGCCTCGGAGATCCGCAGCCCACAGGCGTACATGGTCGTGAGCGCCATGCGGAGAACCGGATGCTTTATCCGCTTGAGAACTGCTCGCACCTCCTCCCGCGACAGAACTACCGGCAGCTTTTTCGAGCGCCGTGGCCGCACCAGATCAAATACCGGCCATAATCTTCCAAGGGTTTTTTCAAAGAAGAACTTGATACCGCACAGATAAATGGTAACGGTGCTTTTGGCAGCTTTGCGGCTGTTGATCAGATACAGGAAGAATTGGCGTACTTCCTCTTCGGACAACTGGTCTGGCGAACGCATGTAATGCTTGGCCAGCTTTCGCACTGCATCAAGGTAACTCCTCTGCGTCTTCGGCGAATAAAGGATCCGTTTGCATCACCCACCAGTTTTCCCCTGTCCGTCGATTGTGGTTTGCATCACTTATCTGATATACTGCCCCTCCATGAAACCATCCCTCAAGTACTGGCTATTCATCCTCGGCATCGCCTGCGCCATCTTCGGCGTGATCCTCGCCAGCGTGTCCGGCTCGTGGTTCAGCCTGGAACCCAATGAACAGGCGTATCTGGCGGGGCTGGCGGACCGGATCCTGCCGTTCCCGCTCCTGGGCGCCCTTACCCTGTTCCTGGTCATCGGCGGCATGGTCAGCCTGTTGTTCCGCTACTACATCATCCCGATCATGCGGATGGCGGAATCGACTCAGCTGATCTCCCTCTCCAACCCCGACCACCGGATACCCGCCATCGGTGCGCGGGAAGTCGCCCACCTGGCCGAAATCATCAACGCATCGGCGGCTGCCTACCAGAAACTGCAGCAAGAGGTCGAGACAGCAAACTACGAGGCCCGGGCGGACCTGCTGGAAGAGCGTAACCGCTTTGCCGCGCTGATGTCGGAGCTGCCGGCCGGTGTGCTGGTCTGCAATATCCATGGCCAGATCCTCCTCTACAACCGGCAGGCCCAGACAATGCTGCAGGCGTCGACCCACGAGAAGTTCACCGGGCTGGCCGGGCAAAATGAGGGGTGGATCGGCCTGGGGCGGTCACTGTTTGGCGTGATCCCGCGGGAGCAGATGGCCGCCGGGATCGAGCGGCTGCAGAAGGCGGTGGCAGCCGGGCTGCCCGACCTGATAACCCGGTTCTCGGTGGAGCATGGTGAGGGGTGTCACCTGAACATCTCCATGGCGCCGGTGTTCAGCTTCCACTGCGGCCAGCACGACGAGTGCGTCCTGTGCGACCGCCGCAACATGTCGGGACTGGTCCTTACCCTCGACGCGACCACCGCGCCACAGGTTGCGGCTGCTGACGACCCTACCCGACTGCCGGACCTGACAGGGGTGGTGGCGGTGCCCCCCGCCGGCCAGCCGCCGGTTCGGGAATCCAGGCCGACCTTCTACGAGTTCGACCTGTTCCACCACCAACCCCTGGGGGAGATGGGGGAACAGCCGCTGCGCCGACTGACCTGCGTGGCCTTCGATACGGAAACCACCGGCCTCGACCCGGCAGCGGGAGACGAGATCGTCCAGCTCGGGGCGGTGCGGATAGTCAACGGCAAGCTGATTCGGGAGGAGATGATCGACCAGCTGATCGATCCGCAGCGGCCGATTTCGGAGGCATCCTCGGCGATCCACGGAATCACTGAACGGATGGTAGCCGGCAAACCGACCATCGACCAGGTGCTCCCCCACTTCCACCACTTCGTGGAGGGGTCCGTAATGGTGGCCCATAACGCGGCTTTCGACATGCGCTGCCTGCAGCTGAAGGAGTCACGGACCGGGGTGAGATTCGATAACCCGGTGCTGGATACGCTGCTGCTCTCTTCCATTCTCCACCCCAACCAGGAGTCCCACTCCCTGGATGAGATCGCCGCCCGGCTGAACCTGACCAATATCGGTCGCCATACCGCGCTGGGGGATGCCATCGTGACCGCGGAGGTGCTGCTGAAGATGATTCCCCTGCTGGAAGCGAGGGGGATAGTTACCCTGAACGATGCCCTGAAGGCATCGGCCCGCTCTCCATACGCCACCATCAGCTACTAGAAACCGAAAGCGGTTAAATATGAATAGGTTATACGAATTTGCAGTGGATTTCTCCTAAGCCCGACAGACTCCTAGAAGAGCCAAGTGCGGCTCCCCGTCGGCTCCTCCCACTTTCCGTTCAGATAGAATTTCAGATACTCGCGCATGCCTGTTTTCATAACTATTCCTCCCTTTCCCGTGAATTAATCTCGCACTGACTTTTCAACTTTTGCTATTGAGACTGCCTACTTGTCTTCAACCTTTTTCAGCTGATCCATGGCCTCCTGCAGTTTATTCTCCAGCTTTTTCACTTCATCCGGTGAGCCATTGCCACTCTTCTGGATTTCATCTTTGATTTCCGTGATCCTCTTCTCAAGGATTTTAGCCTCATCAAAGCAGTTACCAGCTGTCCACGCACAGGCTAATCGTTCCTGGTGCGACATGGCAAAAACCGGACTTGCTG
>JAURXC010000071.1 GCA_030654645.1 Deltaproteobacteria bacterium
CAGGATTCCTTCCTGACGCTGCGTGGGATCAAAACCCTCAAGGTCAGGATGGATCAAAGCCAGAAGAACACACTCAGGATCGTGGAATGGCTCAAGTCGCACCAGCGGGTCACCGCCCTGCACTATCCCGGCCTGCCGGAACACCCCGGGCACACAATCCACGCAGCCCAGGCCGATGGTGCGGGAGCGGTATTCTCCTTCGAGCTGGACTCGTTTGAAACCACCAAGCGGCTGCTGGAGAACTCGCACCTGGCGGCCTTTGCGGTCAGCCTGGGAGGGGTCGAGAGCATCATCTCCTACCCGGCCAGGATGTCGCACGCCTCGGTGCCCAAGGAGGAGCGGGAACGCAAGGGGATCAAGGACACGCTGGTGCGCCTGTCGGTGGGACTGGAAGACCCGGAAGACCTGATCGCCGACCTGCAACAGGCCATGGGCTGATTAACGGATACGCTTGATTTAGTGCCGGAAATACCCCAATATACCTCGCTGCAACGGGTTGCGGCTTTCCGATCCAGGCATCAGCGTCAGCTATGGGTGGATTTGGCCGTATTACGTTAACGCACTTATCCTGCCGATCGGGTCCGGGGTCTCAATGGAAAACTGGTTCAAACATCTATGTAAATGGCTCGAAAAACTGCTGGGCAACAAGGAGCTGCCGGGCGCAGCCATAAAACCGGACGACAGCTTTGACGACTGCAACTCCCCACAGCCGCCCGGACAACAGGAACCTGCCGCTGATCCGGTCAGGCGCCTGGAACCGGATGCCACGGATTTCCTGCTGGCGCTGCTGGCCGAGATACCACCGGCCGACCTGCAGCAACTCTCGTTCTACGACCGGACCTTCATAGCGACCCTGCTTAAGAAGCTCAGAACCGACACATTCGAAATACCGCTGCTTCCGGAAGCGGCGCTGCAGATCCAGAGACTGCTCTCCAGCCACAGAGTCAATGCCTCGGATTTCGTGGACATGTTCAAAAGCGACCCGGCGCTGTCTGCCGAATTGATCAAATTGGCCAACTCGGTCTACTACGGCGCAACCATTCCGGTCCATGACCTGCAATTGGCGGTAACCAGGGTCGGCTTCAACCAGATCCAGGGGCTGGTGATCATGATGTCGCTGCGCACCCGCATCCTGCGTGGCAAGGGACTGCACCGCGAAGTTGGATGGGTCACCGAACTCTCGCTGATGATGGCCATGGCCTGCCAGCAGCTTGCCTCCGATCTGTCCATGTCACCGGGCGAAGCCTTCACGCTGGGCCTTTTGCATCATGTGGAATACTTCGTTT
Organism: Deltaproteobacteria bacterium; assembly: GCA_030654645.1. Lineage (GTDB taxonomy): Bacteria > Desulfobacterota > Desulfuromonadia > Geobacterales > Pseudopelobacteraceae > JACRCG01. The sequence continues at coordinate 1,287 of JAURXC010000071.1, forward strand.
TGCTGGGAGCCGCGTCGGAGTACATTTCATCGCACCAGGGCACCAAAATTTCCGCCGAGGCACTGATGGAAGCCATGCGCCGCCTGGGAGCGCCGGTCCACGACCTGACCGTCCGCAACTGGGGACTGGAAGGGCTGGAACTGCCGGAACTGGTGCCATTTGACGAAGAGGAAGAGCCTACAGACGAAAATACTCAGTTGAACATCAGTTCCCGGCTGGATATGCTACAGCGGATACTGATCGAGAAATGGAGCGGTGGCAGCCCGGATACCGCGATCCCCGGCTTCGACACCGATGCCGTCAGCCGCATGATGGCAGCCGTGCTGCCGACATCAGCCGGCAACCAGGCCGTCTGATCACAACAATACCCTGCTTGAAGGATTTATTCATACCATGAAGATTCGTATCAACGAAAAGCGGTTCGAAACCGGCGCCGGAACAACCCTGGCGGAACTGGCAAGCAATCACAAGCCGGGCGCCGACGTGCTGATCCTGAACGGCTTCCCGGCTCCACCCGACACATGTCTGAAGGAAGGTGACGAAGCGTTCCTGATCCGGCGCGGCGAACGCCCTGACCGCGAGGAACTGGAAGCGCTGATGGCGGCACGCCACACCCCCGGCGTCCATGCCCGGCTCAAACAGTCCTGCGTCGGAATTGCCGGAGCAGGTGGGCTCGGCTCATCGGTGGCGGTGGCCCTGGCACGCATCGGGGTCGGCCGGCTGATAATCGCCGATTTTGACGTCGTGGAACCCTCCAACTTAAATCGCCAGCAGTATTTCATCGACCAGATCGGCTGCCTCAAGGTGGAAGCGCTGGCCGAAAACCTGGCCAGGATCAACCCCTATATCAGCGTCGAAGCGCACCCGCTTCTGCTGACGCCGGACAATATTCCGGAACTGTTCGCCCCCTGCCAGGTCATCGTGGAGGCCTTCGACCGCGCCGACATGAAGGCGATGCTGGTGGATACGGTGCTGGCCGTGCTGCCGGCGGCAACGGTGGTCGCGGCGTCAGGCGTGGCCGGTTACGGGCCGAACGACACTATTTCCACCCGCAAGGTCTCGCGACGCCTCTACCTGGTGGGTGACGGCGTCTCGGAGGCCAAGCCGGGCAGCGGCCTGATGGCGCCACGGGTCGGTATCGCCGCGCACCACCAGGCCAACCAGGCGGTGCGCATCATCCTGGGAGAAGATCAATGAGCAGAATAGCGGTAGCGATGAGCGGCGGCGTGGACTCCTCGGTCACAGCCGCGCTGTTGAAACAGCAGGGGCACGAGATCATCGGCATCACCATGCGGCTGTTCGCGCCGCATGCCGGCGGCACCGGCTCTGCCGTCCACGACGCCGCCCTTGTGGCCGCGCACCTGGGTATCCCCCATTACGTGGCCGACTTTGAGCCGGATTTCAGCCGGCTGATCATCGGTGACTTCATCGACGAATACCGCAGCGGCCATACCCCCAACCCCTGCGTACGCTGCAACCGCTACATAAAGTTCGGCCTGCTGCTGGACAAGGCGCGTGAGCTGGGCGCGGAGATGCTGGCCACCGGCCACTACGTCCGTAAAACCACCGATCCGGACGGCGCCTGCCACCTGCGCACGGCCCGTAATATCCGCAAGGACCAGTCCTATTTCCTCTACACCCTGTCGCAACAGCAGCTGAGCCGGGTACTGTTTCCGC
>JAURXC010000281.1 GCA_030654645.1 Deltaproteobacteria bacterium
CCTTGGCCCCCCCTTATCAGGGGGGAGAGATTTGAAGTCTCCCCTGACAAGGGGAGATTTAGAGGGGTTTGCTTCGAAAGAATTATTTGTGTCAGAGTGCCGGTCCGGAATTCAAATCACGTTCAAGCCGCTGCTCGGCCCGCCTGGCAAGCGCCATTGCCGAGTTTGAGTTCCCGCACCCTGCCGATCAGCGCCGGCACCACCTGGAACAGGTCGCCCACCACACCGTAGGTGGCTACCTGGAAGATGGGCGCTTCCGGGTCGCGGTTGATGGCAATGATCGTGTCCGAATCCTGCATGCCGACCATGTGCTGGATCGCTCCGGAGATGCCACAGGCGATATAGATTTTGGGACGCACTGTCTTACCGGTCTGGCCCACCTGGCGGCCGTGGGAGATCCAGCCGGCATCCACGGCGCTACGCGATGCCCCGACCACCCCGCCCAGTTCATCGGCCAACTCCTGCAACAGGGCGAAATTGTCCTTGTTCATCATCCCGCGCCCGCCGGAGACGATGATCTCGGCCGCGGCCACATCGACCTGGTCCTTGCCGTCCCGGTCGTTGATCACCTCCAGCACCTTGACCAGTACGTTCTGCTCCAGAGGCGCGAACGCCTCACGGATGATTTCACCCGTTCTGCCGGGCTGCAACTCGGGCATCTGCATCACATGCGGACGCACGGTTGCCATCTGCGGACGGAACTTGTCGCACATGATGGTGGCCATGATGTTGCCGCCAAAGGCGGGACGGGTCTGCATCAGGTTGCGTTTGTCGTCAATGCCGAGTCCGGTGCAGTCGGCGGTCAGCCCGGTCTTGACCACGGTTGCCACCGCACCCGCCAGGTCGCGCCCCTGGGCGGTGGCGCCCATCAGGATCACTTCCGGCCGGTGTTTCTCGATCAGATAACAGATGGCATCGGAATAGGGCTGGGTACGGTAGTTCCTGTACACCGCTGCATCCAGAACAATCGCCCGGTCTGCGCCATGTTCGAAGGCTTCGTGGCAGAGATGCTCAATTCCTTGCCCCAGGATGACCGCACTCAGCTGTACCCCCAGGGTTTTGGCCAGTCCGGCCCCGGTCCCCAGGAGTTCCCAGGAAACCTTGGCAACAACCCCTTCGAACTGTTCGATAACCACCCAGACGCCACGATATCCGGCGAGCATCTTGCGGAGACGTT
>JAURXC010000095.1 GCA_030654645.1 Deltaproteobacteria bacterium
GAAGCGGATCATCAATGTGCCGGCGCGCGGAATCGGCAACAGCACCGTTGACAAGATCTCGCAGCTGGCGGCCACCCGCAATGTCAGCTTTTCCGATGCCATGCGCGAGGCTGCCGTGGAAGGAGTGCTGACGACCGGCCCGCGAGGCAGGGTGGCCTCCTTTGTCGCAATGATGGAGCGTTTCCGGGACTTGTCCGCAAGTGGTAACCTGGCGGAGCTGGCCAGGACGGTGATGCAGGAGAGCGGCTACTTGGGGCGCCTGAAGGACAGCCGAGTCGATGACGATGCCGAACGGCTGGAGAACCTGGAGCAGCTGCTGGCGGCGATCGAGGAGTTCAGCGAGAAGAACCCCGAAGCCGGACTTTCGGAGTTTTTGGAGCAGGTTTCACTGGTGTCGGACCTGGAGCAGGGGGAGAGCGGCAAAGCATCGGTGACGCTGATGACCCTGCACGCCGCCAAGGGACTGGAGTTCCGGGCGGTCTTTATGATCGGCATGGAGGAGCGGCTCTTTCCGCATGTGCGTTCGCTGGACGACCTGGACGGCATGGAGGAGGAACGCCGGCTCTGTTACGTCGGCATGACCCGTGCCCGCGAACGCCTCTACCTGCTCAATGCCAGGCGCCGCTACCTGTTCGGACAGGAACAGAACAATCAACCTTCACGCTTTCTCAAGGATATCCCCTCAGAGCTGATCGAGGATGGTGGAACTGCAAGCGTATATTCCCGTAGGAGCGAGGCGTCGCCCCGACCGGAGCCAGATTGGGCGAACCAGCGGATCGCCACTACAGGTTCAACTTCCCACAACCTGTCAATGGTATCAGCCGCATCCAACGAGCTGGAAGTCATCCCGGAACCGCCCGATGAGCACGAAGGGGTTTCTATCGGCATGCGCGTCAGGCACGGAAAGTTCGGCGTCGGGACCATCCGCAAGATAGAGGGAGAAGGCGATGGACAGAAAGTTATCGTCTGGTTCAACTCGGTCGGCCCCAAGAAGTTGATGCTCCGTTTTGCAGGCCTGGAACGGGCCTGATCCTGACACTTATCCCGGTTGACATAATCCGGTATCCGGTTAATATTGAAAGTGGTTTTACCGCCTGAGAACGGTATGCCCTTTTCTGAAATGCGTTTGACGGGACAGTAGCTCCGGGGGCCTTTGTGAACAGTGCCAGCACGCCGCCAGATACGCGCGCCGAGCTTCAGCAAGCCGCAACTTTTGCAGCCGACCTGATCGTCTGCCGCAGCCACATACAGTTCTATCCGGACTCCCATCCCGCCGTAAGCAACATTCTGAAGAAAACCCTCGGGAGGCTCGAGCCACTTCTGACCGGCGGCAAACCATTGACATTGGGAGTTACCCGCCAGGGACTGCTCCTCAATGAAGCCCTGATAGAACCCAATAACGTCAAATTCCGTGAATACGCCGCCTTGCTGGCCTCCTTCGGCATAATCGCCATCTCTTTTACCGCCGACATTCAACCCGAAGACCTTATCGAGTTCAACCGGATCATCAACCGCCAGCGAAGTGAGATCTGGGAATCAGGCGGCATCATACACGCCTTCGATATTTCCGGAGTGCGGACCATCATGGTGCAGGCGATCGATCCATCGGTCTTCACGCTGACCGATGAAGTTCAGGGCACGGACGGCGATACATGGGCGTTTTTCGTCCGGAAGCTTCTCAAGGGATGTTTCAACTCATCACCGGAAAAAATGCACGAACTGCTATCTGCGCCACCCTCGCGGCTGGCTTTCGAACTGGCCGCCATGCTGGAAGGCGTGCCGGAGGAAGGCCGCAGCTATACCCTCAAAGCGCTGGCGGAATGTTATGTCGGCCGGTCGCTCAGGCAGGATGCAAACATGATCAGCAACGACTCACTGGACAAGATCAGCGCCTTTATCTCCGGCCTGGCTCCGCAAGTGCGCTGTGATTTCATTCTCAATATCTGCAATTCCTCTAACGCCACAACCGAGTTCAATGAGCGCCTGCTGAACCGTCTCCCTGATGAAGGGCTGCAGGAGGTGGTCCAGGCAGTAACCGCACAGGGTACCCATGTCCCCGACATGCTTCTGAACATCATTCAACGGCTGGCGTCACACTCGGAATCGACCCTGGATTCGGATGTGGTCCTCTCCGGCAGCGGAGTTGGAGCCAAGGTACAGACGCTGATGCGCGAAAGGGATCTGGAGCAGTATATTCCACCAGAATACCTGCAGACACTTACGACTATCCTGGCAACGGACAGTTTGCCGGACGCCGAATCCAATTTCCTGGAAGAGCTGCGCGCAACAATGGGGACAGAACAACTGGAGAGCAAGCTTACCGATATAATTGATGAAATAGTTATGGCCATACCTCCGGAAAAACAGGGGGAGGGGATACGGAACAATCTGAGGAACCAGTTGAATTATTTTATGGAGATCCGGGATTTCAAATCCCTGGCAAAAGTTTGCCGGATTCTGGGCAGCGCCAATCCGGAAAGCAACACCGCATTGTTCAATTCCGATTTCGTCCAGCGGATCCTCAAATTCGCGGCGACCCTGGGGCGCGACAGCTTCAGCGGGATCCGGGAGGTGATCACAACCGTCGGATCACCTTTTATCGAACCGTTGATAGATAAACTCGCAATGGAAGAAAACCGTTCCCTGCGCCGCTTCTGGTTCGACTGTCTGGGCGGAATGGGGGAAATGGTACGGAATGCCGCGCTGCTCCGCCTGAACGATGAGCAGTGGTTTGTGATCCGCAATCTGCTGGTGATGCTGAGGAACTTCAGTGACCCCGAAGTGGTCCAGAAAGTTCGCAAACTTACCGAGTATCCTCACCCGAAAGTCAGAAGCGAAGCCCTGAAGAACCTGCTCCACTACCGGGATCCGGCCGCCGACAAGATGATCCTGACGGAACTGCAGCACCCCGACCCGGCCAGAAAGCTGGCCGCGGTACAGGTTGCTGAAATGAGCCGCGACAAGGATGTGATGCAACAGCTGCTCAACATTCTCGAAACCAGCGGAATTGCCGATTTCCAGCTTGAACTGAAAAGCGCGGTGGTGCAGGCACTGGCAAATATCGGCAATCCGTCCACATTGCCCAAGCTGCTGAATATAATCAGCAGTACTCCCCTGCTGCATCGGAACAAGCATTCCCTGCTCAAAATCGAAGTTATTCGCGTGTTGCCACGCTTCCGGGCGGACTATGTCCGGCCCATTCTGCTAAAGATTTCCCGGATGCCGGAAGATCCGCTTGCACTCCACGCTGTCGAGGCGTTGAAAATCCTTGATGGAGCGATTCAATGACTCCCTACATCAAAGAGCAGTTGGAGATATTCATCAGCAACCTGGTTCAGGCCGCCAAGGCTATGATGCTCTATTCACCGGAACACAGGGTGACGACCGGCCACGCAGCCAGTGCGCTGGGAAGCCTGAACCTGATTCTTGCCGCTGAAGATACGCTCAAAATCATCCGTATCGGCGGTGAACTCTTTGTCAGCGGCATCCCGCTGGAAAAGAATCCCCATGTTGAGCGCCTCAATCAGCAGATGTCCGAGTACGGCATCGGCCATATAAGCCTGATGCGGGGAGCTGGCAGTGCCGATATCCTGCTGTTGATGCGGATAGTTGCCGGCAAGGAGGCCTCGAAGCTGAAATCGACGCCGCACCTGATATTCGGAGCGGTTGAGCTGGATGACACCCGTTCGGAGCCGGAAGAGGTTTCCCAACCGATTCCGAGTTACTCGGCCATTCCGGGCGAGCTGATGGCCCGGGTGGCAAGCGACTTTGAATCCTGTACTTCCAGGGAGCATTTTGATCTGCAGGCCGTGATGGCGCTGGTGGCAGGTTTCATTACTTCGTTCCGGGGGGAGGCCAATCCGCTGTTGGCCCTGGTTCCGCTGAGGGAGATGGACGAGTACACCTTCACCCATTCACTCGATGTCTGTATTCTCAATATAGCCCAGGGCATGTCGCTCGGTTTCGAAGGGCAGTTGCTGCACGACATCGGCATCGCGGCCATGCTTCATGACGTGGGCAAACAGTTTGTGCCGCCCGAGGTGCTGAACAAGCCGGGCGAACTGACCGACGACGAGTGGCTGGAGATGCGACGGCATACGGTGCACGGCGCGCATTATCTTCTCAACACGCCGGGCATGCCGCGCATAGCTGTCATGAGCGCCTTCGAGCACCACATGAAATATGATATGACCGGCTACCCCAGCGTTACCAAGGGGTGGCAGACCAACCTCTGCAGCCAGATCACGATGGTTTCGGACTGCTTCGACGCTCTCCGCACCCGGCGGGTCTACAAGGATTCCATGGACTTCGAAAATGCGGCCGGCATCATGCTGAAAATTGCCGGAACCGGTCTCAACCCGGCCCTGACGCTGAATTTCATCAAGGTACTGCGGAAGATGGGGGAACAGTAGCGGGGTAAGTTACGGGCGGAGCGCCGACCGGGGCAGAAAACATTCAGAGAACCGCGCTGTGCAGATCGCGGCGATGGTAACGCCAGGCAAAGGCCGCCCCACGGAAGTACCAGTCAATCAGGAACACCCCCCACACCGCATACAGCGAAAGATGAAACCAGCCGGCGGCAACCCAGGACAACGCCACGCGAATCCCCCACATGGCCAACAGCGTCACGATGAATACGTAGAAGGTATCGCCCGCTCCTCGCAGGCTGCCGGCATAGACGAACGAGATCGCCAGCGGAACCTGCGCGAACGCCACCAGCTTCAGAAACACACTCCCCTTCTCGATTACATCGGCATCGTGCGTGAACAGACCGATCAGGTGCTGCGGGAAAAAGAAAAAGAGCAGCGCCATCAGGGTCATCACCCCCACCGCCAACCGCAGCGCTTCCTGGTGGCTGATACGGGCGCGGCGGATCTTCCCGGCCCCCAGCGACTGCCCCATCAGGGTTGCCGCAGCGATCCCCATGCCGGCGCCCGGCATAAATGAAAGCGACTCGATCGACAACCCGATCTGGTGTGCGGCATAGGCACTGGTGCCGTAGCCGATGATAAAGCTGGAATAAAACAGCTGACCGCTCTGTTGGGCGATGCGTTCCAGCGCGACCGGCCAGCCCACCCGCCAGATCCTGCCGAACAGCGATAAATCGGGATAACTGAATGTGATATAGCGCTTTCGCAAAGCCTGAACCAGCAGATAACTGAATCCGACCAGTTCAGAGGTGTTGATCGCGATGGCCGCCCCCTTGACTCCCAGCGCCGGCATGCCCAGTTTCCCGTAGATCAACGGCCAGGCCAGCAGCACATGCAGGATATTCACCAGTATGATGGCCTCCATCGGAGTGCGGGTATCACCGACGCCATGCATGACCGCCGAGAGAACATTCAGACCAGTGGTCCAGACCAGCCAGAGAAACACCAGGCGGATATATTCGGCGGCAAGCACCTGCACCTCAGGCGCGGCCCCCATCAACCGGGCGATCTCACTGCCCCAGGCGGCGCCGAAGAGAGTGAATACCGCGGTCATCGCCAGGCAGGCCAGGCAGGAGACGCAGGCCGCCCGGCCGGCATCTTCGCGTCTTCCGGCGCCCCACAGATGGGCAATGACGACAGTGGTCCCGGTGGAAAGCCCCCAGAAGACCGTCATGGTTACAAACATCAGCAACTGCCCGAGTCCGGCCGCGGCAATTGCGGCGGCGCCAAGACCACCAGTCAGGAAAATATCGACAATCGAAACCAGGCGCTGAAACAGCGACGAGAGCAGTACCGGCATGGACAGGCGGAAGACGTCGCGTCTTATCGAGACAGGCTTGTGGCGTGCCGCACGGATTGTAGGCAGGGAGAACCGCATGCTCTTTTTATAAGTCCTGACAGTTGGAAGGTCAACGGATTTGAGCAATAAAAAACGGGACCCGTTTCGGAGTCCCGCCTAAGTCCAGTGTGTTTGTTACCCAGGTTCAGAGGTAATCCAGGAGGGACAATTGGGTCACCTTGGCAGTAGCCGACAGCGATGCTTCGTAGGCCAGTTTCTGGCTACTCAGCTCAACTCCCAGCTTGGCGTAATCGACTTCCTGAACCCTGGTGCTGATCGAAAGCAGCGTGTTTTTGTTGTTTTCGTTGAGTTTGTTCATGTTGTCTAGACGGGTTGTCCGCGCCAGGATATCACTGGTCGCGATGTTGAGCTGCCGGGAGCCACTCTGGAGATCCACAGACGCCTGTGAAATCGCATCAACGTCGCTCGGCGTTGTATTATCCCCCACGGCCGCGATCAGATTATCAAAAGTTGCAAGGATATCCGTCGAGCCATAAGTCGGATTAGCTCCGACGCCCTTGAGCAGGCGGTCTCCGGTTACGTTCAGTGGCTGCACAGAATTCTGGGCCACCTCGATAGAGAGCTGGGTGCTGTCACCACCGTAGTTGTTGTTCGTGTTACTGAAGGGCGGAGTGGCATTGTTGGCTCCGGCAAAAATATACTGATCTCCAAACTGGGTATTTGCCATGTCGATAAGCTGCTTTTTCAGATCGACAAGCTGGTCATGCGCGCTCTGGCGAATGGCTGGATCATCACTGCCGGTATTGAGAGTGCCCGCCACCTTCCTGGCCAGGTTTACAACATCTGACATCCCATCCACGGAAGTGCTGGTGAACTGCAGCCAGGATGTCGCCTTGTTGATGTTGCTTGATCGTTGATCAATTGCCCTGAGCTTGTCGCCGATTTCCAGCAGCAACCTCGAAGAGATCGGATCGTCACTGGGTGTATTGACATTCTGCCCGGATGATATCTGGGTCTGCAGTTTATCGAGCTTGGCCTGCCCCTGCTGCAGATTGTAAATTGCGTTGTCCGAAGACATGTTGGATGTGACTCTCATTGTTTTTCTCCCGACCGCGTTAATGTGGCAAACAAACTGCCCGGCAGCTAGCGGATCATTCCGATCACCATGTCCATCATCTCGGTTGCCGTGGTAATCAACTTGGACGATGCCTGGTAGGATCGTTGGTATTTGACCAGGTTGGTCAACTCTTCATCCAGAGAAACGCCCGAATTGGATTCCCGGAGCGTTGTCAGTTGTTTGCTGAACGCCTCATCCTGCGCCACGGTGGTTTTGCTGGACTGGACGTCCAGTCCCACCTTGCTTACGAGGCTGCTGTAATAACTGCTGAATGTTGCCGTGGGCGCGCCTGACGGCACCGTATAGGTACTGTTCAGCTGGACAATTGCCAAGGCGTTGCTGTTGTCACCGGGAAGAAGCGCACTCCCGGAAGCGGCGATGGTTGAGATGTCAAGTCCGGCATCGATTGAAAATGCGCCAGCGGCACCGGTCACGGCACCCAGCGGTGTAAAGAAATTCTGGTTGGTACCACCGGTTGGGCTGAAGCCGATCGAATGCTGGGCGTTTACCGCATCGGCAATGGATTTGGCCAGCGTGTCCACCTGTGCCAGATAGCCGGGTATGATCGTATCCCGCATGGCCACTGTGGCACCCAGTTCACCGGTGGTCGGCGTAACAATGGCTAAAGCTCCGCCAGGAGGTGTCAGCTGGACAACGAAGTTGTTCGGATCGGTCTGGTCCAGTGAAAAGGCGCCGGCATTCGAACCGGTTACAAGTTCGGCGCCGCCATCGGCATACTTTATATCAGTTGTACCGTCCACATTCTCGGTAAAGGTTATGCCAATTTTCTGTGAAAGATCACGCACCAGCTGATCCCGCTGATCACGCATTTCGTTGGCATTGCCACTCAGCAGTTCGGTGGACTTGATCTGGCCGTTCAGTTGGGCAATATTTGTCAAGGTACTGTTGATGCTGTCGGTCAGCGGGACAAGAGACGCGTTCTGGGTGGAAATGGCATCGTTGAGTCCCCTGCTGACTGACTGGAAATTGTCCGACAGTATCTGTGCCCGGGTAATGACCACCTGGCGTTCCGAGGTGCCGCCCGGATTAAGGGTCAAATCCTGCCAGGCGCCAATAAAATTCGAGATCGCCGTTCCGATGCCGTCATTTGAGACTTCGTTGAAATAAGGCTCAATCTGCTGAAGGACCGTGGATTTGGATGTGTCGAACCCCTGGGTAGTCTGGGCGCTCACGAGCTGCTGCTGCAAGAGGCCGTCGTAGTACCTTTCGACAACGGATATCTGCACTCCGGTCCCCAGCGGGAAACCGTTATGCAGCGTCGGGGGAGCCGACTCCAGCAGCACCCTCTGGCGTGAATAGCCCTGAGTGTTGACATTGGCGATATTTTCCGACGTTACTTCGGTCGCGATCCTGTAAATGTTGAGACCGTTCTTGCCAATCTCCATGGCCGCTGAAAGTCCCATGTCAAGCCTCCCTGTTAATCATGACGGCAGCGGCGGGCCGCTGCTGGTATCCGCCCGATGCGCCGTACACATTGGACTGGTTGATAAGACGAGTGATAAGGCCGAGTGACGTTGTTGCCATCGCCGCAAACCGTTCTGCAATCTCCTGGTTCAGCGCCGCCGCCTGCTTGATTCTGTCGGCGGTTTTGCTGACTTGGCGCTGTTTTGAGAGCAGCTCCCCGCTTCCCCGCTTTGCAAGATGCTCCGCCAGTGCTCCTAACGCGGTCGTGCCAGCCAGCCCTTCACGAGCGGCGCAGGCGGAAACCGCCTGTTGCAAGGACGGCGCATGCTCTGAGATTTTATTGATCAGCTCTTCCTTGGCCTGGTTGGATACAGCCATTGCATTGATATCGATGTTGCCGAGCTCGACGGTCTCCCGTTCCAGTAACGCCAGCAGATCATCCAGAAGCGCGGCCTCTATTGCCAAAGTTTCCATCAGTTTTTTAAGTTCCATTAGCACCTGCTCCGAATCTATCGTTCTACTCGTGATGATCGACTTTTGGCACGGCCTTGCGGCTCTCCTGGCGAATGATATCCTTCTCGATCATTTTGGCCAACCCCATGCCGCCGCCACGCTTGACAGATACAGCGGCGTATTCCTGATCCAGCATGGAGCGATAGATTTCCTCTCCATGTCCTCCGCCGGTCAGCTTGTCCATGCCGACCGTTTCACGCATCGATTTCAGCATCATGCCAACCACCAGCGCCTCAAAGTCCTGGGAAACCTTTTTGGCCTGGAGAAGCTGCTTCTTGCTCAGACCATCTCCGGACAGGTTCTGGCGCTGGAGCTGGCGGGCTTTGGCGGCAGCGTTGTCTGTGCTGTCCGGTATCGATGTAACGGCAGTCATGTCCATATCGTTCTTATCGTCCTGATTTGCTTTAGATTAAGTTTTAAATGATCGAGAGTTCCGCCTGCAGAGCCCCGGCAGCCTTGACCGCCTGCAAAATACTGATCAGATCGCGCGGAGTGACCCCCAGCAGATTCAGCGCTCGCACCACGTCTCCGATGCTGGCCCCTTCCGGCATCACCATCAGGCGGCGATTCTCTTCTTCAACCTTCAGGTCGGTACGCGGAACCACCTTGGTCTCGCCGGTCTTGCTGAACGGCGCCGGCTGGGAAACCTGAGGCGTTTCCTTGATCACCAGCGAAAGACTCCCGTGGGTAACCGCCACCGTGGAAATTCGCACGCTTTCACCCATGACAACCGTGCCGGTGCGTTCGTTGAGCACCACCTTGGCTTGCACGTCCGGCTTTACTTCAAGAGTTTCAAGAGCCGCGATGAATTCAACCGTCCGGTTGGCGTATGACTCGGGTATTGTCAGGGTCACTGATCCGGAGTCGCGGCTCGTGGCAACACCGGCATTGAATTTCTCATTGACCGCCATGACAATTCGGGAAGCCGTGGTGAAGTCGGAGGTTTCCAGATTCAGGTGCAGTACCGACTTCCCGGCCAGGGTATTCGGCAATTCACGCTCCACCAGCGCCCCGTTGGGCACCCGGCCAGCGGTTGGATGATTCTTCTGGGCGGTGGCCCCCTGGCCTCCAAAGGCAAACGAGTTGGTCAGCACCGATCCCTGCGCCACCGCGTAGACCTGATTGTCGGCGCCTTTCAAAGGGGTCATGATCAATGTTCCGCCGGCGATACTCTTGGCGTCTCCCATTGATGAGACCAGAACATCAAGACGGTTGCCCTGCTTGGAAAAAGGGGGCAGCGTGGCCGTGACCATTACCGCAGCCACGTTTTTCAGCTTGATGTCATTAACCGAGGTGGTGATACCCATCCGCTCCAGCAGATTCACCACCGACTGAATCTGGATCTTGGTCTGATCGCTGTCGCCCGATCCGTTCAGTCCGACAACCAGACCGTATCCCACCAGCTGGTTGTCACGCACACCTTCAATTGAGGCGATATCCTTGATGCGTATGGCGTGGGCCACGGACGAGAGACAGAGCAGCAACGTACAGACGACGATGGTATTGATTATCTTCATTGGATTACCTTTTTTTGCAGCATGTGACACTTGAATGCCATCAGAACGGCCAGAGCTTGTCTACAATATTCATCAGCCAGCCCGGACTCTGGCGGTCGGAGATGATACCGCGACCCGAATAGCTGATCCTTGCATCGGCAATGTAGATCGAATTGACCACGTTGTCGGCGCCTATATCGCGTGGGCGAACCGTCCCTTCCAGTATGATTTCCTGGTCCTCGTTGTTTACCTTGATATTGCGCCGCCCCTCGATCAGCATGTTGCCGTTGGGCAGCACGTCGATGACACGGGCCGTCATGGTCGCCTTGAGATTTTCAGCCCGGGATGTGGAACCGGAACCTTTATAGGATGAGTCCACGCTGGCATTGATCAGCTTGGATAAATCTCCGATATTGTTTTTAAGCAATCCGACCTTCTCAAGCCCCATGAAATTGGGAATACCGGCGTTAACCGTAGATCCGCGCGATGTATCGGTCTTGGCCTCTTTGGATGCACTGGCGGTCTCGGTAATCACAATGGTCAGGGTGTCACCCCTGCGGCGCGCCTTAAGGTCCTCGGTCAGCCCGCCGGATGATGCCTGCCAGATCGATCCATTCGAGTAATCCGCGACCGGCTTGGGCAATTGTTCGTCATAACCGGCTGTTTTTACGCGTGTGTTTTCTACGGCACAGCAGGTCAACGCCAACGACATTAATAACAGAACGATGCGTTTCATTTTTATTCCTTATCAGGTTAAAACCATTCCCTGCGTTTCCCAGGTCGAAATGACCTTGACAACTCGATCATCCTGCCAATCAGTCTGCAATGCATCCGATATTAAAACGCCACCTGTACCGTTGTGGAGTTGATCACCCGCGCCGGAATTTCCTTGAAGGAGCTCTGGTTCTGCACCATGATGATATCCCCCTCGCCCCCCGAACTACGAGCCTTCCCCGCAACCGACACCTTCATGACCTCGTTTTCGGCGATGATCGTAACCATTTGGCCCGACTTGATCAACGGCACCTTTTCGACCTGGTCCGCCCGCACCGGCTGGTTTGCTTTCAGTGTCGTCCGGCTTTTCTTGCCGGCGATTTCCTCGATCTTGCGCGCTGCCCTGTTGGAGTTATATGATATCTCGCGCTGCTGCAGGGCCAAGTCGGCCGCCGAAATCAGCGAGCCATGCTCAATCTGACGCGTGGTTACAACCATCTCCGCCAGCGCATCAACGTCCACCCGCACCGGGATATTACGCACCAATCGATCTTTCTGGCGGGCCAGGACGGCCATGCTGAGCGCACCCCATCCTTCCCACTGCTGCGAAGCGACCACTTCATAATCGATTGGCCCCTCCGGGAGTTTCAGCGCGTCGGAGATCGTTATGCGGCGAATACGGACATCCCAGCCCATACCGGCAGTGCGGGTTGTGATAAACGCGGTAACGGCTTCGCGGACTTCGCTTTCACGGTCCACCGCTGACTGTGCATTGCAGGGAAATAACGCAACGACCACCGACATGGCAAACAGTATATACGGCAAAAAACGTTTCATAACAGGTCAGCTCCCAACCTATCTGCGCATGTTGTTGGCGGTCTGCAGCATCTCATCCGAGGCCTGCACCGCCTTGGAGTTGATTTCGTAGGCACGCTGCCCGACGATCATGTTGACCATCTCTTCCGCCACGTTGACGTTACTCATCTCAAGCAGTCCCTGGGTGACCGTGCCAAGCCCGTTCTGACCGGGCGTCCCGGTGGTGGCGGTACCCGAAGCATCGGAAGGCAGATAGATGTTTTTGCCCTGGGCGGAGAGTCCGGCCGGATTGGAAAATGCCGCAAGCTGTATGCTTCCGACTGTGGTGGGCGCACTCTGACCTGCCTGCTGCACGGAAACAGTACCGTCACTGCCAATGTTGATTTTGGTTGCGTTGCTGGGTATTACTATCTCCGGCAAGAGCGGATTTCCGTCAGTCGTGACGATCCGCCCCTGGCTGTCCCGTTTGAAGGCGCCAGCCCTGGAATAGCCGGTGGTACCGTCCGGCTGCTGAATCTGGAAAAAGCCGTCACCTTCGATGGCAATGTCCAGTTCGTTGCCGGTCTGGGAAAAATCTCCCGGTGCAAAAATCTTGGTGACAGCGGCCAGACGCGTGCCAAGGCCGATCTGGATGCCGGTCGGGACCTGGGTGGCATTGGTGGCCGGCGAGCCGGTGGACTTCAGGTTTTGATACATCAGATCCTGGAAATCAGCCCTGCTGCGCTTGAAACCGGTGGTATTGACGTTGGCCAGGTTGTTGGCAACCACATCGATATTCTTCTGCTGTGCCTGCATGCCGGAAGCGGCTGTCCAAAGTGCTCTAATCATGGTCGGACTCCTTGTGTTATATGCTTTTTATGAGGTTAGAGTTTGCCCAGGTCATTGGCCGCCTTGGCGGCCATGTCGTCGAAGCCGCGTATGACACGCTGACAGGCTTCGAAGTAGCGGTTGGTTTCGATCATCTGCACCATTTCCGAAATGGTCTCGACATTTGAACCTTCGAGATGCCCCTGACGAATCTGGGTTGTGGCGCTCTGACGTGGTTCCTGCTGATCGGCCGACACAAACAGGGTGCTGCCCAGCTTGGTCAGCTTGTAAGGCTTTTCAAAATCGACCAGCGAGATCGTCCCGGCCGGATTGCCGTCAACCGTAACCCCCCCTTTGGAGTCAATTTCGACACGGTTGCCTTGTATGCGGATGACACCCCCCTGGCCCAGAACGGGATAGCCGTCGGAGGTAACCAGGGTGCCGTCGGCCGACAGGCGAAAGTTACCCTGACGGGTGTAAGCGGTTCCGTCAGGCGCGGCAACGGCGAAAAAGCCGTCTCCGTCCAACGCCAGGTCAAGAGTGTTGCCGGTCTGACTGACCGGTCCACTTGAATAATCTATGTAGACATTTTCCTTCTGCAGGATCGGGTCTGCAGTTGTGCTCTGAGGCACTTTGGGAGGATTCGTATTGCTGGCCAGCAACCCCTCGAAGGACATCTTGTCTTTTTTGAAACCGGCCGTATTTACGTTGGCCAGATTGTTGCTGATTATATCCAGCCGCCGCATGGCTGCAAGATTCCCTGAAATGGCCGCATACATTCCGCTGTTCATTATTATTCTCCTCTTAACCGGCTAGTTCTTGTGCAGCTTCAACCGTCCCCGCAACCTGACCATGGCCTGACTGATCAGCTGGGAGATTCGTGATTCCGTGAGTCCCAGCGTTTCGCCAATTTCCCTAAGGTTGAAATCCTCATTGTAATAAAGTGTCACCGCCAGGCGTTCCTTCTCCGGCAGGGTATCAATGGCCTGCCCAAGAGCTTCGGTCAGCTGGATCATCATTACCTGCTGCTGCGGGTTCTTCGCATCGGTTTCGCATAAGACGTCAGCCAGGCAAAGCGGATTCCCGTCGTCATCTTCCCAGCTGTCATCAAGGCTGATAAATGTGAATACATGTACATCTTCCAGAAGCTCGTAATATTCATCCAGGCTCATGCCAAGCGCACCAGCAACCTCTTCACTGGTTGGATTCCGTCCCAGGGCATGTTCAAGGGTGCGCAGCTCTTTTGCCAGCCGTTTGTACTTGTCACGCATCGAACGGCTGAGCACATCATATGATCGCAATTCATCCAGAATGGTTCCGCGCACATGCTGCTCGGCAAATGTTTTGAACAGCACCCCCTTGGAAGGATCATAGCGGTCCGCCGCATTTATCAGGCCGATCATTGCGGCACTCATCAGGTCTTGCTGGTCGAGATGCTGTGGCAGATGGAACATCATTCTGCCGACCAGATAGTGTACCAGCGGAATATGGGCAACGATCAGCTGCTCACGTTCCTTGTCCTGGCGCCTGTCTAGCGCTACTTCGACCTTTTTCTGACGCCTGTCAGCTACAACCACGGCCTCCATCGACATAACCTAGCGTGCTCCCTGGTTGTCCATCATTCTCCTGAAAAAAAACTGGATGTTGCCCTTGATTCCGGACTGGCGTTTGTTGTCTATCACCCGGCGTGCAAGCGTTGCAAAACAGGCGGAAGCTTCGGAATCGGGAAACAGCTCCGTGACAGCCTTTTGCCGTTTTACCGCTTCCACAACCTTTTCGTCCTTTACGACGCATCCCAGATAATCCAGCGATATATTTAGGAAACGGCCGGCCACATGGGCCAGCTTGC
>JAURXC010000096.1 GCA_030654645.1 Deltaproteobacteria bacterium
GAAGCGCTCTTCTCGGTCGCGATCCGGACGCTTTTGCTGGACCGTCACAGCGGACGGCTGTCGCTGGGGGTGGGGAGCGGCATCACCTGGGATTCGCAGCCCCGGCACGAATTGGCCGAATGTCTGAACAAGGGTGCCTTCGTCAACAACAAAGACCAGGATTTCCAGTTGATCGAGTCGCTACGCTGCCAGGACGGTACCTGTACGCTTCTTGAGCGTCATCTGGCGCGTCTGAAGGCATCGGCGGAATATTTCGGATTTATTTTCGATCCGGAGAAGGCGCGCCAACTGCTGCTGCAGCATGCCGGCGAAACTTCGGGCCTCTGCAAGCTCCGTCTGCTGCTGGCGGCGGACGGCACGCTGCGGATTTCATCCGAAGCTCTGCAAGAGGACGCATCCAGTTTGCGTCTGGCCATCAGCCCGCTGACGGTCGATTCGCAAGACCCGTTCCGCTATCACAAAACCACCCGCCGCGAACTGCTGGATGATGCCCGCGCGGCCCGCACCGATTGCGACGAAGTGCTGTTTCTGAACGAGCGCGGCGAAGTGACCGAGGGGAGCTACCATACGCTGGTGATAAAGCTGGACGGCCGCTGGCTGACCCCGCCGCTCAACAGCGGTCTGCTGCCGGGAGTGTTGCGGGAAGAGCTGCTGGAGCGGGGAGAGATTACGGAGAAGCTGCTGTATCCCGAAGATCTGCAACGGGCCGATGAACTGTGGCTGGTCAACTCGGTGCGCGGCCGGCGCCGGGCCGTGCTTGTACAAGGAGAACCATTAAAATGAGATTGTTGATTGTGATTGCCATTCTCGGGTTGACGCTTCTGCCCGTTTGCCGGAGCGAGGCCCGCACGCTGACCCTGGAGCAGGCCCTGTCGCTGGCGATGGAGAAAAATCGCGACATCGAGAAGGCCCGTGAATACGCTAAGTACGTCCAGGGCAAATACGTGGAGGAGCGCTCGGCGGCACTGCCGCAGCTCTCCCTGAACGGTTCGGCCGGGATTTCCCGTGATCAGAGCCAGCAGGCGCTGATGGGCATCGCACCGCGCCAGTACAACGGCCTGATCGATCTGACGCTTTCCCAACCGCTCTACACCTGGGGCAAGATCAACGCCGCGATCCGGGCCGCCGAGTACGGCCTTAAAACCGCCGACCAGCAGCTGCGGCTGTACCGCCAGGCCGCCTATCGGGACGTTTCGGCCGGCTATTACGACATCCTGCTGGCGCGTGAACTGCACAACCTGGCCTTGGAAAATCAAGCCCAGAAAGTCCGCCATCTGGACGAAGCCAGGCGCAAATATGCGGCCGGTGTGGCCACCGACTATGACGTGCTGGCGGCCGAAGTGGCGACGGAAAACGCCCGTCCCGAAGTCATCCGCAGCGACAACGCCATCCGCATCGCACGCGAACGGCTGCGTTTCCTGCTGGCTCTGGGACCTGAAGAGGTGGATGTGGTGGGTTCCCTGGAGATGCCGTCGGCCGATCGGCCGACGCCCGAAACCTACGAGCAGGCGTTGCTCTCCGCCGGCAAGCAGCGCCCGGAACTGGCCGATTTGCGGCTGCGGATCGGTGTCTATGAAGAGCTGGTAACCATCGCCAACGCCGAGAACAAACCACGGCTGGACCTGAAGGGGGGTGGCGGCTGGCACT
>JAURXC010000287.1 GCA_030654645.1 Deltaproteobacteria bacterium
CCCGGCAGCCTGGTGCATATCGGTGATACACCGAACGAATCGGTGGAGATCAGGATGATCTCGTTCAATGCGACCGATATCGAGGAACACCATTTTCAGAAACTTGAGGAGTGCCTGCTGCCGCCGTCCGGCACCTCGGTGACCTGGGTCAACGTGGAGGGGGTGCATGATGTGGAGGTTATCCGGCGACTGGGTGATTGCCACTCCTTTCACCCGCTGGTTCTGGAAGATATTGTCAACACCGTGCAGCGCCCCAAGATCGAGGACTACGACGAATACCTCTTCATCGTCCTGCGCATGCTGCGCCCGACCGAAGATCAGGATTTCAGTTCGGAACAGCTCAGCATAATCCTGGGGCCGGACTACATCTTCACCTTTCAGGAGGGGCTCAAGGGTGACCCGTTCGATTCGGTCCGTGAGCGAATCCGCACCGGCAAGGGCAAGATCCGCTCGATGGGGAGCGATTATCTGGCCTATGCGCTGATCGATGCCATCGTGGACGGCTATTTCAGCGTGCTGGAAACGCTGGGGGAGCGGGTGATCGATGTGGAGGAGGATCTGGCCCTGACGCCGGAACGGAGCACGCTGCATCTGATCAACGAGCTGAAGAAGGAGATCATCTTCCTACGCAAGACGGTCTGGCCGCTGCGCGAGGCGATCGCTTTTCTGGAACGGGGCGACAGTCACCTGATCAATGATTCCACCAGGGTCTATTTCCGGGATGTTTACGACCACACCATCCAGGTGATCGATACGGTCGAAACCTACCGCGACCTGCTCTCGGGAATGCTGGATCTGTACCTGTCCAGCATCAGCAACCGCACCAACGAAGTGATGAAGTTTCTGACCGTGATCGGCACGATCTTCATGCCGCTGACCTTTCTGGTGGGGGTCTACGGCATGAACTTCAAGAATCTGCCGGAGCTGGAATGGCATTACGGATATTTTGCCCTGTGGGCGGTGATGATCGCAATTTCACTGCTGATGGTGGCATATTTCAGAAAAAAACGCTGGCTGTAGGAGACTATATGACACGGCTGATATTGAAATGGGTGCTCAATTCGTTCGCCCTCTATTTCGTCATGAAAATCATTCCCGGCATCCGGATCGACCGTTTCCAGGACCTGCTGGTGGCAGCCCTGGTGATCGGCCTTTTGAATGCCTTTCTGCGCCCGATCATCATCCTGCTGACCCTGCCGGTCACCATGCTGACCCTGGGGCTGTTTACCCTGGTGATCAACGGCCTGATGTTCTATCTGGCGGCCTACCTGGTCAGCGGTTTCCAGGTCACCGGCTTTGGCGCTGCCTTCCTGGCCGCGCTGCTTTTCAGCCTGTTCAGCTTCGTGCTCAACATGGTCTTCGGAACCAAAAAATGATCACCCCTTTCCTGTACACCCTACCTTCGTGTCTCCCGTTTTGCAGGACGTGACCATCGTCGCGGAGCTTGTTTCCAGGGTTGTCCGGACGATCCGGGAACAGCAGTTGTTCAGTCCGGGTGACACGCTGATCGTGGCGCTCTCCGGCGGCGCCGATTCGACCGCGCTGCTGGATCTGCTGGGCCGGCTGCCCGGATTCGGTCTGCGGCTGGTGGCCGCCCATCTGAACCACTGCCTGCGCGGTGCGGAATCCGACGGTGACGAGCAGTTCTGCCGCAGACTGGCTGGTGACCACGGAGTACCGATCGAAATCCTGCGGGTTGATGTCAAGCAGTTCGCGGCAAGCGCCGGCCTGAACCTGGAAGATGCAGGCCGGCGCGCCCGCATCGCGTTTTTGGAACAGATGCGGGAAAAATATTGCGCCGCGGCCATAGTGACCGCCCATCACGGCGACGACCAGGCCGAAACCGTGCTGATGAGGCTTTTGCGCGGCTCCGGCATGACCGGGCTTTCCGGGATGCAGTACCGCAATCGGCGCGGCCATATCCGGCCGTTGCTGGACGTCACCCGCGCCGAGATCGAGCGGTACCTGGCGGAACTGGGGCTTGCCTGGCGTGAAGATGCCAGTAACCGCGACCTGGACTTTTTGCGTAACCGGATCCGCCATCAGCTTCTGCCGCTTCTGGAACAGTACAATCCCGCCATCCGCCACACCCTGACCGCCACCGCCGCGCTCCTGTCCGATGAAAACGCGCTACTGGACAGCCTGGCCGAACAGGCCTTCGAGGCCTGCTGGCACAGCAGCGCTGACAACTCCCTGGCCTGCGGAATTGCAGAATTCAGGGCGCATCCGCCCGCCCTGCAGCGGCGGATGCTCCGGCACGTCTGCCTCCGCCTGGCTGGAAACATTGAAGGATTCACCCTCGCACATATCGAATCAATCCGGCAACTGCCGGATTCACTACGCCCCAATGCAAGGATCACACTGCCGCAAGGCATCGGCGCCATGCGCGAATATGACCGGATCGTACTTCGGCTCAACCAGCGGGAAGCAGCGGTTGTCGCCGAAGATATAATCATCCCGGCCCCGGGCAGTTACCGTTTCCCCTGGGGCGGATCTCTGGAGGTCGAAACCTGTGCAACACTGGTTGACTTCAGTCAGTTGCCTGCCGATGTCGCCTGCTTCGATATGGCCAGGACACCTTTCCCCTGGCGGGTGCGCAGTTTCCGCGCCGGTGACCGCATCGTGCCGTTCGGCATGACCGGCAGGAAAAAGGTCAAGGATGTTTTCATCGACCGCAAGATTCCGTTGTCTGACCGCGGGCGGATTCCGCTGGTATTCTGTGGGGACGAGTTGATCTGGATCGCGGGAGTGTGCGCTTCGGAGTCATGCCGGATTGCTCATGCGGATGCGGCTCTGGTCAAGGTGGAGTGGCATGATGAAAAGTGTTCTGATCATCGTCGCCGGCAGCCTGACGAGATCTAACATCGATTTTCCAAGCAGATACCAAAACCGCATCGCGTGTGAAGTTCAAAACTTCCGGAAATTTACGGGGCGATTTCTGATTATTGGTGTATCCTTACACGTCAAAGACGCTTGCGCGGATATGATTATCATTATTTCAGGGTTGCGGTTCCGGTTGATCCGTCTGCGTTTGCAGTAAAGCATGCCATAACATCCTTGATTTTGTAGAAGCCGCCATCCGTTTGCTCTTGTCAACCTGACCTTCCTATGCTAGTTTTACAAAATTTTTAACGCCACACACTGCTTAATCAAACGGGGGTTTGCCTTGAATCAATTTTACAAGAATCTTTCACTTTGGCTGGTAATCAGCCTGATGATGATCCTGCTTTTCAACATGTTCAACAAACCGCGGCCAACCGCCGAAAAGATCAATTTCAGTGATTTCATGTCACATATCGAATCCGGTAAGATTACCGCGGTAGTCATGCAGGGTAATGACATCTCAGGCAAGTTCGAGGGTAAGGACGGCAAGGAGTTCCGTACCTACAAGCCTTACTCGGATGCCGACCTGACTGAAAAACTGCTGGAAAAGAAAGTCACTATCAACGCCAAACCGGAAGAGGAAAAGTTCTCCTGGTTCTCGATCTTCATTTCATGGTTCCCGTTGATTCTGCTGGTAGGAGTCTGGATCTTCTTCATGCGCCAGATGCAGATGGGGGGCGGCAAGGCCATGTCGTTCGGCAAGAGTCGGGCCAAGCTTCTGACCGAAACTCAGGGTAAGATCACCTTTGAGGATGTTGCCGGTATCGAGGAGGCCAAGGAAGAGCTGGAAGAGATCATCGCTTTTCTTAAAGAACCCAAGAAATTCACCGTGCTGGGCGGAAAGATCCCCAAAGGGGTGCTGCTGGTAGGCCCTCCGGGTACCGGCAAGACCCTGCTGGCGCGTGCCGTTGCCGGTGAGGCCGGCGTTCCCTTCTATTCGATCTCCGGATCCGACTTCGTCGAGATGTTTGTCGGCGTCGGCGCCAGCCGTGTGCGCGACCTGTTTCTTCAGGGCAAGAAGAGTGCTCCCTGCATCATCTTCATTGACGAGATCGATGCGGTGGGGCGTCATCGCGGTGCAGGCATGGGGGGAGGGCATGATGAACGCGAGCAGACTCTCAACCAGCTGTTGGTGGAGATGGATGGTTTCGAGTCCAACGAGGGTGTCATTCTTATCGCCGCCACCAACCGCCCCGATGTCCTCGATCCGGCTCTACTCCGCCCAGGTCGCTTCGACCGTCAGGTTGTAGTGCCGCGCCCGGATGTCAAGGGACGCGAAATGATTCTCAAGGTCCACTCCAAGAAGGTGCCGCTTTCGGACAAGGTCGATCTGGCCGTGATTGCTCGCGGTACCCCCGGTTTTTCAGGCGCCGATCTGGCTAACCTGGTCAATGAAGCTGCGCTGTTGGCTGCCCGTTTGAACAAGACCGTCGCCGATCCGAGTGATTTTGACAGCGCCAAGGACAAAGTGCTGATGGGCGCCGAACGTCGCAGCATGGTCATCTCCGATGAGGAGAAAAAGAGTACCGCCTACCATGAGGCCGGTCATACGTTGGTTGCCAAACTGGTGCCCGGCACCGATCCGGTTCACAAGGTTTCCATCATACCGCGCGGTCGTGCTCTGGGTGTTACGATGCAGTTGCCGATAGAAGACAAGCATAGCTATTCCCGCGAATCCCTGCTGGCCAGAATCGCCGTTCTGATGGGCGGTCGGGCGGCAGAGGACCTGATCTTCAACACTTTTACCACCGGAGCAGGCAACGATATCGAACGGGCCACCGAGATGGCTCGCAAGATGGTTTGTGAATGGGGCATGAGCGACAAGATGGGACCGCTTTCGTTCGGCAAAAAGGATGAGTCGATCTTCCTGGGCCGGGAAATGGCGATGCACAAGAACTTCAGTGAAAAGACCGCCGAGAATATCGATGACGAGATCAAGCGCATAGTGGATGAATCCTACGACCGCGCCCTGACTCTGTTGCGCGATAATCTTAAGAATCTCCATAAGCTGTCGGTATGCCTGATCGAAAAAGAAAATCTGAGCGGAGCCGAGGTTGATGAAATCATGGCTTCCGATGATACTTGTGTCGATAAAGTGGCTGAAGTAACCCAGATGCCGCATACCGATACCCAGGCCTGACATGGCCGGCTTTACGCCCAGGGTGCTGTCGGTCAGCACTCCCGGCCAGGCCAGGGCCGAGCTTGAACGTGTCGGTGTGGATGCCGGCGGCTTGGGCATGATGAGCGGCAAGATGTTGACCCGTTGTATCCATCTGCCTGGTCTGCAGTGCCGTCAGGCCAACATACTCAAGCAGGAAATGCTGTCTCTGGGTGGGGATGCCGCGGTTGCACGCGGCACGGTGGCCTGCAGCATAAACGAAACAGATGTAATCCTGATTGGGACAGATAAACAGTTGTTGCAGCTCTGTGACAAATTAAAGGCGCAACCATTCGACTTGCCGACCTTGGCAATGGAACTCGGCACGCTTCTGGTCAATATCAAACAACCTCCGCAAAGATGGGTGACATCCCGTCGTGAGTTTTCACTCGAACGCCCGTTGATAATGGGCATTCTTAACCTGACACCGGATTCATTTTCGGACGGCGGGCGTTTTACAGACCCCGGACTTGCCGTCGAGCATGCCCTGCAGATGGAGGCCGAAGGCGCCGACATCATCGATATCGGCGGTGAAAGCACCCGACCCGGATCTGTGCCTGTTCAGGCCGTTGAGGAGTCAGCCCGAATCATCCCTGTTATCGAACGCCTATCCGATGTGCTTCGATGTGCAATCTCAGTGGACACCTGGAAGAGTGACGTCGCCGACCGCGCACTTTCGGCCGGAGCGGAAATAATAAATGATATCAGCGGCTTCAATTTCGATCCGCAAATGGCTGCCGTCGCGGCCGGGAGCGGCGCCGCCGCCGTGCTGATGCATACCCGGGGCAAGCCGGATCAGATGCAGAAGAATACCGGTTATTCGGACCTGATCACCGAAATCGTCAGCGGTTTGCAAAGTTCAGTTACACTTGCGTTGGAAGCTGGCGTAGAACCGTGCCGCATTGCCGTGGACCCCGGCATCGGATTCGGCAAGGATAGCGCCGGCAACCTGGAGATTTTACGTCGTCTTAGAGAATTGACCGGCATGGGAATGCCGGTTCTGGTGGGCACATCCCGCAAGTCATTCATCGGAAAGATACTGGAGCGGGATTCCGCTTCAGAGCGCCTGTTCGGCACTGCTGCCACGGTGGCTCTCTCGGTGGCCAACGGCGCGTCGATCCTGCGGGTGCATGATGTCCGGGCGATGCGTGATGTCGCTGACGTTGCCCATGCCGTTTTACGGCACTGAAATGCCACACTCCACTCCAACAGGGGAACCATGGCTCCATCATCCGACAGCCTCACCCTGATCAATTTCTTTGACAAGCTTTTAGTGGCCGGTCTGATCTGCTGTTGTGCCCTTGTGCTGAGAAAAGAGGCCGCACTTCGGCTTCTGGCGGTTCTCTCGGTTCTCTTTATCGGCGAAACCGTGGCCGAAAGTGTCGGTCTCGTCTCGACCGCCGCGTTATTGAAGAATCTGCTGTATTCATCACCGGTTATACTGGCCGTCATATTCCAGAGCGACATCAAGCGGGCGCTCTTTTCGTTCTGGAAACGTCACAAGCCGGATGACGGTACGAATTCGGACCTTTCGACAACGGTTGACGAGCTGTCCAAGGGGCTGCATGAGCTGGCCGAGCGCCGGATCGGCGCACTGATCGTGATCATTCGCCAGATGTCGATCGACCACATGATCCAGGTTGGAACGGAAATCGATGCCAAGGTGACCAGCGAACTCCTGAATTCTATCTTTCTTCCATATTCTCCCATCCATGACGGCGCGGTAATCATCCAACGGGACAAGATCACCAGGGCCGGCTGCTTTCTGCCTTTGACCCAGAATCCTGATATTGCCAAGAG
>JAURXC010000124.1 GCA_030654645.1 Deltaproteobacteria bacterium
TCGCAATTCTTTCTAACTTCGATGCGCGGCGGGTTGAAACGATTCGTCAGCATGAACAGCTGCTGGATTCACTCAATTCTGAAATAACTTCGTTTCTGGCAGCATTGTCAAAAAGTGCCAGCGGGCCTGATATTATGTTCGAGGTTCCAGGTCTGATACAAGTTGTTTCCGCATTGGAACATATAGGGGATGTCTGTGAGGATATTCTGGATTGCACGTTGGACCGCAAGCAGTCGGGAATTATCTTTTCTCCGGATGCAATGCGTGACCTTATAATCCTGGCTGAGCAGACCGGTAACATAATCATCAGGATGGAAAAATTCATTTCTTCCAGCGAGAACTATGACCGTGATGAATTACATCAGATGAAAGCCCGTACCCGTCAGCTGTATGACCAGATCAAAGAGTCGCATTTCAGCAGAATCTGTTCCGGGGTTTGCCCGCCACGTTCTGCCATGCTTTTTCAGGAGATGTCTTCATCCTGCATGAGAATTGCGGAACTGTGCTGGAATGTCTTGGGTGTTCAGATCAGGAGAACCGAGTAAAGATGAAATGTGCAGCCATTGATTTCGGTACCAATACGGCCCGTTTGCTCATCGGAGAACGCATCAACCAGAAGCTTTCAACTCTGCGCGTCGAAAGGGAAATTGTCAGGCTTGGCGGAGGCTTTTCCGACGACAGGGGTTTGTCGGAAGAGGCCCAACAGCGCGGATTGAGCTGCTTGAAGCGATTTGCAGCCATAATCAGGGAGTATGGCGTCGAGCAGATCCGGGCTTCCGCTACCAGCGCCGTCAGGGATGCGGTAAACGGGGCCAATTTTGTTGAACATGTTTTTCGTGAGACCGGAATCAGACTGAACGTCATCGGCGGTGATCTTGAAGGTCGTTTGACGCTGGAAGGAGTTATCTCCGGTCTTGACGTAATTCATGAGAAGATGGTGGTCCTGGATGTGGGCGGGGGCAGTACGGAGCTTACCGTAGCTGAAAACGGGACTCCACTGTTAGTGCGAAGTATTCCGTTGGGGGTCGTCAGGCTAACCGAGGGTTTCACTACCTTCCAGTCCATGAACCAGAGGATTGTGACCGTTCTGAACCAGCTGGAAACCGAGATGTCAGCGGTCGGCATCTGCGGACAACCTGGCTCGGAACTGGTCGCAACTGCTGGGACCGCTACGACGCTGGCTGCCATCCAGATGGAAATGACAGATTACGATTATCGCCGGGTTAACAACTTTCTGATCAGCAGAGCTGAAATTGAAGCGATCTATCAGAGGTTGCTGCCATTGTCACCGTCAGAGAGAATCTCGATTCCAGGCCTTGAAAAAGGGCGGGAGGATTTGATCATGGCCGGTATTCTTATAACGGAACAGGTGATGGACCGATTCGGATTCGGGCGGTTGAAGGTCAGCGACTATGGTTTGCTGGAAGGGTTGGCTATTTCAGATATTGAACTGGTGTAGGGTGCTGTTTTGCTGACAAGTTGCTCTAGTGCCGACTTGGCTTTCTCCGCCGCTCTTGTATCACCGTTTTTTTGATACACTTTAATCAGATCTTGCAAAATGACAACCGCTTTATCCCTTCTTCCGGCCGACAGATGAACCGAACAGGCCCGTTCAAGATAATCCGCGTTTTGGACCGGCTCATTTTTCCTCTCGGCTACTTCCGCAAGTTTCTCCAGGTCCAAGCCGATCTTGGCGCTCGCCCCGATCCTCTTGTCAATTTCAAGTGCCTCCAGAAGCAGCTTTTCAGCCAATTCCAGGCGGCGAGACTTCAGCTCGATATCACCTAGCATCCTCAATGAGTTTGCCTCTTCTTCGGGCAGATCATTGTTTCTGTTCTCCTGCAGCGCGATGGTTGCGGTTTTGCTCGCGGTGTCCAAATTGCCGTTGATAAGCTGTGTTCTTGCCAACAGATTGCGTCTGACACCCTTTGACGGACCATTTTCGGCATCCAGGGCTCTGGAGGCCCACTTCAATGCATCAGTATTGTTTTTAAGGGCAATTTCAACCAGTGCTTTCTCGTACGTGACTTCAGAGGTGAATTCAGGGTGAGCGCTGCAGATCTGCAGTGCTTGATCTATATAGAGATTGGATGCATCGATCTTTCCTCCCAGTCTGTTCAAACGGGCAAGGTTGACAAGCGCAATAACCCGGTCCGGATTGTCTTCAATTGATGAGCTTAATGCCAGCGCATCGGCAAAAAGCTGTTCGGCCTGTCGGAGGTCGCTTTTTTGCTGGGCGCGCAACCCTCTCTCCAGCAACTTCTCTGTTTGAAGATGTGTCTCCGATCTGATAACCGATTTGCCGGATGTGATTGAACATGCTGTAACGGTTGATAACAGCATGGTTAATAGCACCAATAAATGAAACCGTCCTGAATTACTCATTGCTGTCACCGTGTATAAACAGCTTGCCAGCTGGTGGAGGTGTGTTGTCACGGAATATCCAGACATTTTGTATGGAATTTATCAGACGGTCAGTGCCCAGCATCACATCTTCCGTCTGGGAAAGCAGTCCGGGGATTTTGGGAAAAGCCGATTCCGACAGAATCCTGGTCTCTCTGGAAAATCCGGATACGTCCGTAAGTGTTGCATCAGCCTTTTCCAGCAGTTGAGGCAGTTTTTTATCAATGTTGTCAATGGCCATATTTACACGGTTAAGTGTCGGAGCAAGGTCAATGTCTTCCACCTTCTTGTTGGCAGTGTCGAGTAAGGTATTGGTCTTTGATGATAAACGCTCGATCGAGCCGTTGGCGGAGACCAGAAGCCTGTCGGTATTGCGGCGGGTTCCTTCCAGGTTGCGAGTCAAGGCTTCCAGATTTTGTATGCTCTTTTTAAGATCACCATCTGGATTGTTGATATAACCGATTATGTCGCGCACCTCGACCAACACCGGTTTGATCTTCTCCGCGATTTCATCGGCCATCTCATCCAGAGCCTTGGTTTTTACATAAACGATTGCTTCGTTATCTTTAATTTCAGGTTTATCCTGGGATCCGGCGGAAACTTCTATGATGTTGTCACCGACCAAACCTTCCTTGACCAGCTTGACGACCGAATCGTTTCTTATCCAGGTACGGTATTTTTTGTCCAGTTCAATGGTTATGTCCACCATGGCCTGATCGTTAAGAGATATTGAGGTGACCCGGCCGATTCTGAAGCCGGAAAGTTTGACCGGCATTCCTTTGGAAAAGCCGGTGCCGCGATCCACGGTAAAATGAAGACTGTAGGTTGCGGCAAAGAAATCTTTCTGGATGCCATAGAACAGAAACGCCAATACGATCCCGACAAGCGAAACCGCAATAAAAAGTCCGATTTTTCGTTCCAGATGTTTAAACCTGGGGTATTCTTCACGCGTCATTTAGTTACCATTTCCAATAAATTATCGCCGGAGCAAAGAAATAACATTATCAAAACCGTGAATATCAACAGCGTCCACGGTAGAAGCAAAGACGATCGAAGTTCTTTCTTCCATCTCCGCATGAAAGCGATTCATCACAGTCAAAAACATGTTTTGTTCCGTGGACGATATCTTTTCCAGGCTGTTGCAGTAAAGCATCATTTCAGGCTTCATTACTGCCGCTCTTGTAAACGCGACAACTCTTTTTTCAAACAGAGAAAGATGCGCCGGCAACGCCATCCTTTTACCTTTATATCCCAGCTCATCCAGGTAGTTGCGTGCCGATTCCTGATCCTGAACAGTCGCTTCACCGAAATGATAGGTCATGGGCAGAAAAATATTTTCCCAGACCTTTAAATTTGAGACCAACCCCCCTGAAAAAGGGACAATTCCAACTTTTAGACGCAGGTTCATCAATGATTCACTGGCGTCGTCTGTCGTGGAAAAACCCAGAACGTTTATGGAACCTGCGTCGGGCCGGATCATTCCTGTTATCAATCGCGCAAATTGATGACTATCTTCCTCTCTTGCAATCAAGACCAGTGAACGGGTTCCTGTTTCGAACTCGCATGTAAATCCACAAAGCAGATTTGAATAGCTTACATTATCGAATAGTAAGGCGGTTGACATGCCCTACATACTATCGAGAAAAGCATTGTTGTCAACGTGAGAATTGCCCTTGAAGCCAGAGTTGACCTCTTCCTGCTTGACCTGCCTCTCTATTTGCGTTAGCTTTCTCCGTGAAACCGAGTCAGAGGAATTTGAAATGCGTGTAATTGCCGGTATCTGTCGCGGAATGAAGTTGAAATCACCACATGGGGAAGTAACCCGCCCCACGGCAGACAGGGTCAAAGAGTCGCTTTTTAACATAATTTCGAACCAAATTAATTATCAAGGATGCCGGGTTCTGGATATCTGTGCCGGTACCGGCAGCCTGGGAATTGAATCATTAAGTCGAGGCGCTGCTTCATGCACCTTCATAGAGCAGAACAGAAAAGTATCCGGGATACTTACCGAGAATCTGATCGCCGCCAAGTTTGAGCGTAAGTCGGAACTGTTGACGATGGAATCACACAAGGCGTTGAAGTTGCTTTCAAAACGTGGAGTCGAATACGATCTTGTGTTTCTTGATCCACCATATGACTCGGGCATTTACTTGTCGATTGCAGAATTATTGTGTGAACTTGGGATGTTAACCGTTGATTCCTTATTCATTGCGGAGTGTTCCGTACGAAATCCCTTGCCGGAAATAGTAGGAACTCTCATCAAGACCGACCGTCGCGTATATGGCGATACGGCGATTGAATTCTATAATCTGGAGAGAGCATGAAAAAAGTCGCGGTGTATCCCGGGTCTTTTGACCCGATCACCTATGGACATCTGGATATCATCAGGCGAGGCCTGACGATATTTGATGAAATTATCGTTGCAGTTGCAAGAAACTCCCAGAAAAACGCATTATTCTCAACCGATGAACGTGTGGCGCTTATCCATGATGTACTCAAAGCGGAAGAGCGAGTCACAGTTGACACTTTCAGCGGTCTTCTGATAGATTACGCATCCGTTCGTGGGGCGCATGTGATCATTCGCGGATTGAGGGCCATATCGGATTTCGAGTACGAATTCCAGATTGCCCAGATGAACAGCACTATCGGCCGTGAAATTGAAACCCTGTTTATGATGACATCCTTGCAGTATGGGTATCTGTCCTCATCGATTGTCAAGGAGGTCTGTTCTCTGAACGGTGATATCGATATGTTTGTACCTCCGGAAATCAAGGCAGCATTAAAACAGAAATATGGACTGGTGTAGTACGGATAAAGCTGGAATGTGAATATTCACCCACTAATATTGGCAGGAAAGAATGATGAAGCTTGCAGACCACGTAAATCAAATTCAGCTGTATCCCACACCGGCATTCGATGCCGGCTTTACACGCTACATGCCGATTGGCAACGTTGACAAATATGCCCTATTTTCATATGCAACCAGTATGGAAAACATAAAAAAAGGTATGCACCGAATAGAAGAGGCGAT
Organism: Deltaproteobacteria bacterium; assembly: GCA_030654645.1. Taxonomy (GTDB): domain Bacteria; phylum Desulfobacterota; class Desulfuromonadia; order Geobacterales; family Pseudopelobacteraceae; genus JACRCG01. The sequence goes on from JAURXC010000124.1 coordinate 5,435, forward strand.
AAAAAATCCTAAATAGCATGTCAAGATGAGGCGCTGAAAGGCGCCTCATCTTTTTATGAGAGCGAGGGTACAGATGATTACTCGAGACATGATCATTGCAGACATCATTACACAGCACCCTGAAACCTTGCAGGTGTTCAAAAAATTCAATCTTGATTGTTATGAATGCCAGATAGCCGACCTGGAAACTCTCGAACATGGCGCCGGCGTTCACAAGGTCAATATTGACGATCTGTTGGCCTCATTGAACAGCGTTCTTAAATAAATATATTTACCAGGAGCTGATCGATGAGTGACCTTGAACAGTATACCCGTTATTTTTCGATCGGTATCAAGGTGGGTGTCGGCATTCCATTGCCTAACGCCGAAGTCTTCAGGGACTGGGCCATTATTCATAATATTGACGAAGACCTCGTTTCACTGCAACTTTCAAGAGATGTTCTGCCTGTCAGCGTAAAACTCCAGTATGGACAAATTCTTGAATTGAGGGGTGGCAAGGAGGGCGCCGGATACAGTTGCCGGGCCATTATTGTCTCGGAGGGTGATTCACGGGAACTGCTCCTAAGGCTGATCGGTGAAATTGTCTCCGATGAACTGCGAGAATACTACCGGATCGATGCTTTTCTTCCCATCAAATACTATGTAAGCAGAGAACAGAATATCGAGGTGCTCCACAAACAGTGGGAATTGCGCCGGGCACACCGTCAGCGGATTGAGCTGGAGCAGAAGGAAAAAGTCTGGAGCAGTGATCTGCTATCCCAAAGTGCCGACCTTCCCAATGAAAAAATTCAGGAAGCTGAGGGGAGGGGAGCCGGGGAAAGTGAAACCGCTGATTCATGGGACACTATAATACCGCTGGCTGCAAATGTCAGCGG